>CAYYYQ010000114.1:0-1697 GCA_964475915.1 uncultured Candidatus Saccharibacteria bacterium | reverse complement strand
GATGGGTTCGGGTTCGAGCATGGATTTGATAAGACCTACGGCTACTTTTTTGCTTCTGGCGCATCGGATAAATTCACGGGCGAGGTAGAGGACGAAGAGCTTATCCGCAACAAGGCGTCCATTCTGCGCCGGGCGGTGCAGAAAGAAAACCTCACGCTCGAGGGATCGATCGGCGTCGGCGACACGGAAAGCGACATTACCATGCTCGAAGAGGTGGAGACGGCCATCGCCTTTAATCCGAACCAAAAGCTCTACGACCACGCGCAAAAGCGCGGATGGAAAATCGTCGTCGAGCGCAAAGACGTGATTTACGAGTTATGATGTCCGGCTTCAGCCATAGCCGGAAAAAGGTACGCTCCAGGCCGCTCGGCAGTTAGCCCTTTTTCGCGCCATGCCTTCAGCCGATACTTTTCGCACCCTCGTTTGGCGGCACTATCGCCTCCACGGCCGGCACGATTTGCCGTGGCGAAAGACGCATGATCCGTATCATATTCTCGTGAGCGAAGTAATGCTGCAGCAAACGCAGGCGGAGCGGGTGATTCCGTTTTATACCGCCTTTACGAAGCGATGGCCGACGGCAGAGCGGCTTTCGGCCGCGCCGCTTTCCGCCGTGCTCGCGGCGTGGCAAGGCTTGGGATACAACCGCCGTGCCAAAATGCTCCACGGAGCGGCGAAAGCCGTGGGCAGCGGCCCATTTCCGCGCGGCATAGACGGCCTCGAACGGCTTCCGGGCGTGGGGCCCTACACCGCCCGTGCCGTCGCGGCGTTCGCTTATAACAAAGATGCCGTCGTCATAGAAACGAATATCCGCACCGCCCTTATGCATCATTTCTTTCCGCGAAAGAAAAAAGTGAGCGACGCGGAAATCGCGAGAGTGCTCGAAAAGGCATCGCCGAAGGGGCGCGCCCGGGAATGGTACAGCGCCCTTATGGATTACGGAGCGTCGTTAAAGCGCTCCGGCGTGCGCACGAACGCGCGGGTACGCGGCTATGCGAAACAGTCGCGGTTCGACGGATCGCATCGGGAAGCGCGCGGGGCGATTTTGCGCGCGCTCGTTAAAGGCCCGCTCCCAAGCGCATCGCTTACCCGGCTCTACGGGCCCGAGCGGGAAATGCAGATGAAAAGCGCGCTCGCGAGCCTCGTAAAAGAAGAACTGGTGGAGTTGCGCCGTGGGAAGTTTCGCTTGGCGCGCTAGCGGACGTCTTTGATGCCGATAACGCTCACGAGCCCGAGGATAAGCACCGCCATGCCGATGCCGATGAAAAGCCACGAATAGCCCCCGAGCGCGAGAAAGATGCTCGAGGCGATAGGCGCAGTGAGGGACCCTAAGGGGCGCGCGGACCGAAACACGCTCACCGTATCCGCATCGCGCTCCGTGACGCTGCGGAAAAAGTGGCCTTCCACCATCGCTTCCACGAGCGCAACGCCGACGCGGGTGACGGCGAGGATGGCGACGATAACGACAACGGGGGTAAGGGGGGTAACGAGGGCGAGGAACATGGTCGCGACGCCCGCGATGGCAAATCCCGTCGCCATGAGTTCTTTGTCGCCGAGCAGGCGGTCGGCAATAAGCCCCGCAGGGTATTCGACGAGGAGAAAGGGAATCAGCACGATGGAGAGAATCCACCCGAGCTCGGTCCAGGGAATGCCGGCCACATTGTGGAGATAGAGCGGGACATAGAGCGGCGCCGAATAAT
>CAYYYQ010000113.1:0-5927 GCA_964475915.1 uncultured Candidatus Saccharibacteria bacterium | reverse complement strand
CGCGGGAGGGATCGCCGAGCGCAGCGAACCGGGGGCGAGGGTAAAAACGAAGCTGCAAAAGTCCGCTAAGAAGGAGCCGTTCGAATCTCTGACGAGCGTCATTTTGAAGGACTTTGACGTTGAGAAACCGGAAGTCCCTCTTACCCGGTTCGCAAGCTCACCGGCATCTCTCGCGGCGGAGAGAGGCGGGCCTTGGCGGTGCTTGAAGATTACTGACCGGTACCAAATCCAATGCCACACTCTCCCAGGTCGCGGCTACGTTCCGGAGAAGCGGGCACGAATCTTCCCGCGGCTACGCGGAGTCCCCATTAGTTGCGACGCCCCGCCGTCGGCGGGATTAAAGCAGTGTCAGGCCACCCCACTCCCAAAACAAAAAGGGCCGGAGCTTTCGCTCCGGCCCTTTTGACTTCGACTTATTCCTCGTCGAAGTCCATCTCGTCCGCGGCCATGTCAGCGAGGGACGGGAAGTTGAGGCTGCCGAGGGAATCGATGTCTCGATCATCGGCCTCCACGAGGGCCGTGAGCGACTGTTCGGCCCAGCTCGGACCGCGCTGGACGTCCACCGCCACGTCTCGGTACCGCTTCACACCCGTACCGGACGGGATGAGGCGGCCGATGATGACGTTCTCCTTGAGGCCCACCAGGTGGTCCTTCTTGCCCCGGACCGCGGCTTCCGTAAGGACGCGCGTCGTCTTTTGGAACGATGCGGCCGACAGGAACGAGCGGCGCGAGAGCGCGGACTCCTTGATGCCGAGGACGATTTCTTTGGCCTTCGGCGGTTCTTTGCCCGCGTCCTTTGCTTCCTTCATGGCGGCAACGTATTCCCAATCCTCGATAACGTCGCCGACCGAGTATTCGGAATCGCCGGTTTCCGTCACTTTCACGCGGCTGAACATCTGCTTCACGATCACTTCGAGGTGCTTGCGCGATACCGACGCTCCCTGAAGCTCGTAAATTTTCGACGCTTCCGCAATGATGTATTCCTGCACGAGCGCGCGGCCGGCATACTCGAAGAGTTCGTCGAGGTCGGCAGAGCCGTCAGTGAGGAGCTGGCCTTTCACCACCTTGTCGCCCGCTTTTACGAGCGACTGGCGCGGATATACGGCGAGGTATTCGCTTGCCGAACCGTCCTTTTTGCCCTGCCCTGCTTCGGGCTGTACGACGATGACTTTCTCGCGGCCTTCTTCGCGTATTTCGACGACCATGCCGTCGATGCGGCTTACGACCGCCGGATTTTTCGGCGAGCGCTTTTCAAACACTTCTTCCACGCGCGGCAAACCGCTCGTAATGTCGCCGCCCACCGATGCCACGCCGCCCGAGTGGAAGGTGCGCATCGTGAGCTGGGTGCCCGGTTCGCCGATTGCCTGCGCGGCGACGGTTCCCACCGCTTCGCCGAGGTCGACGAGTTCCTGGGTGGTGAGGTCCATGCCGTAGCAGTTTTGGCATACGCCGTAGCGCGTTTCGCAGCTCATCGGCGAGCGCACGGAGACGCTCTCGATATCCTTCATTCCGGCGACGGCGCGGGCGTCGTCGGCCGAAAGGTAGTGGCCCTTTTTAAACTGGCCGGCGTCTGCCGCAAGCACGCGTCCGCGAATCGCATCCGCGAAATTGATCTGGATGCCCGACGCCGAAATGCGGCTGATGGTCACGCCGCGCTTCGTGCCGCAGTCCGCTTCCGTCACGATCGAGTCCTGCGCGACGTCGAAGAGGCGGCGCGTGAGGTATCCCGCGCGCGCCGTACCGAGCGCGGTGTCGGTGAGGCCCTTGCGCGCGCCGTGCGTACTCATGAAGTACTCGATCGGATTCAACCCTTCGGCCATGGAAGACACGATGGGAATCTCGATGGTTTCGCCGGCCGTGTTTTGGATAAGGCCTTTCATGCCGGCCATCTGGGTGACTTGGCCCATGGAACCGCGGGCGCCGGAAATCACCATGTCGGCGAGAGACCCCATCGGGTCGATGGCGTCCGCCACCAATTTCTCGATTTCGCCCTTTGCGTCCTGCCACACTTCAATCACCATGCGGCGCTTTTCGTCGCTCGAAAGGAGCCCTTCCCGATAATCGTCTTCGATGCGGGACACTTTCGTTTCGGCGCCTTTGATGACGTCGTCTTTCTTTGCGGGCACGGCGACGTCCGCGAGGCTCCAGGTCACGCCCGAGCGCGTCGCGTATTCGAATCCGAACCGCTTCACTTTATTCACGATGTCCGGAATGCGGTCGAGGCCGTAGCGCGTGATGCAGTCATTCACGATGCGGGAAAGCACTTTCTTCGACACGTTTTCGTTTACGTAGGGATACTCCGACGGAAGAACCGTGTTGAAGAGCAGGCGCCCGACGGTGGTTTCAAACGGCTTGTCGCCGAATTCGGCGTATTTCTCTTTGCCCGCTACGGGAAGGATGTACACGTTCGCGCGCAAGTCCACTTCGCCGTACTCGTACGCGAGGATGGCGGCGTTCGGCGACTGGAAGTACTTCCCTTCGCCCTTCGCGCCCGCGGCAAGTTTGGTGAGCCAGAACACGCCCAAAATGATGTCTTGCGGCTTCGCGGCGAGCACCGTCATTTCGCCGTTGCCCGGCTTCAAGATATTTTTGTTCGCGCTCATGATTTCGCGCGCTTCCCACTGCGCTTCTTCGGAGAGGGGCACGTGCACGGCCATTTGGTCGCCGTCGAAGTCCGCGTTGAATGCGTGGCACACGAGCGGGTGGAGCTGGATCGCGTCGCCTTCGATGAGGCGCGGACGGAATGCCTGGATGCCCTGGCGGTGCAGCGTCGGGGCGCGGTTCAAGAGCACGTACTTGCCCTGAATGACTTCTTCGAGGATTTCCCAGACTTCGGGCACGCCGTCTTCGATGAGGCGTCCGGCGCCGCGGATGTTAAAGGCAAGTTCGCGGTTCAAGAGCCCGCCAATCACGAACGGGCGGAACAATTCGAGCGCCATGTGCTTCGGGAGTCCGCACTGATCGAGCTCGAGGTCCGGACCGACCACGATGACCGAGCGGCCCGAATAGTCGACGCGCTTGCCGAGAAGGTTCTGGCGGAAATAGCCCTGCTTGCCTTTCAAGTAATCGGCGAGCGATTTGAGCGGGCGGCGCTGCGCGGGCGTGAGCGCGCCGGCCGAAGCTCCGCCCTTCCGGATGGAATTGTCGAGGAGCGCGTCCACGGCTTCCTGGAGGATGCGCTTTTCGTTGCGCAAAATCACCTCGGGCGCGTGGATGTCGAGGAGCTTCTTCAAGCGGTTGTTGCGGTTGATGACGCGGCGGTAGAGGTCGTTGAGGTCCGAAGTCGCGTGGCGGCCTCCTTCGAGGGCGACCATGGGGCGGAGCGCCGGCGGAATGACGGGGATGCGCGTGAGGAACAGCCATTCGGGGCGCGCGCCGGCGGCGATCATGCCCGAAATGAGCGAGAGGCGCTTCGCGAGCTTCTCGCGCTCTGCGGCGCCGGCTTTCGCGTACTTCGCTTCGAGCGTTTCTTTCAGTTCTTTGAGGTTCAGGTTGCGGAAAATGTCGTAAATGGCCTCCGCGCCGATGCGGGCTTCAAAGAGCGTACCGTACTTCACGGAGAAATGGTGGTATTCCATTTCGTCGAACACGCGGCCCACGACGACGGAATCGATTTCCGTCTTCGCGAGCGTCATGCGCTCTTTGAGCGCGTCTTTTTCCGCGTCGTCCTTCGAGCTCTTGTATTTCGATTTGTACTCGCTTTCCAATTCGCTCAGGAGCTTCTTTTTCGTTTCCTCCTGGACCTTGGTCACGATGTAGCCCGCAAAGTAAATGACTTTTTCGAGGTCGGTCGCGGACAGGCCGAGCACCTGCGCCATGCGGCTCGGCACGGAGCGCAAGAACCAGATGTGCGCGACCGGGGTAACGAGTTCGATGTGGCCCATGCGTTCGCGGCGCACGATGGAGCGCGTGATTTCGACGCCGCATTTATCGCAGACGATGCCCTTGTAGCGGATGCCTTTGTATTTGCCGCAATAGCATTCGTAATCCTTTTCAGGACCGAAGATTTTCTCGTCGAACAGGCCGTGCTTTTCGGAGCGCTGGGTGCGGTAGTTGATCGTTTCGGGCTTCGTGATTTCGCCGTGGCTCCATTCAAGGATGCGCTCCGGGCTCGCGATCGCGAGGCGGATGGCGGCCCAGTCTTTTTTCGGCGCGTGCGGGGGTCGGGAAGAAGTTGCCATAGAGTAGGTATGAATGGATAAGGCTTAGACGGTTTCCGGATCGATGAGGTCCACGTCAAGCGCGAGACCGCGCACCTGATTCGTAAGCACGGAGAACGACGCCGGCGTACCCGCGTGGCTGATCGGTTCCGACTTCACAATGGCATCGAAGGCAGCAGAGCGTCCCTGGATGTCGTCTGATTTGATGGTGAGCATTTCGCGAAGGGTGTACGCGCTGCCGTAGCCGAGGAGTGCCCAGACCTCCATTTCGCCAAAGCGCTGGCCGCCGTTTTGCGCCTTGCCGCCCAAAGGCTGCTGCGTAATGAGGCTGTAGGGACCGATGGAGCGCATGTGGATTTTGTCTTCCACCATGTGATGGAGCTTGAGGACGTACATGTAGCCCACCGCGATGTCTTGCGCGAAGGATTCTCCGGTGCGGCCGTCGTAGAGCTTCATTTTGCCCGTGCGCGCGAACCCGGCTTTTTCAAGTTCGTCCGCGATTTCATCGGCGGAAGCTCCGGCAAAAGGCGGCACCACGGCCTGGTAGCCGAGCGTGTTTGCCGCGAGCCCGAGGTGCATCTCGAGGATTTGTCCCAAGTTCATGCGGCTCGGCACGCCGAGCGGGGTGAGGATGATGTCGACCGGATTGCCGTCTTTGTCGTACGGCATGTCTTCGACCGGAAGCACGCGGGAAATGACGCCTTTGTTTCCGTGGCGGCCGGCCAATTTATCGCCGACCGATACGTTGCGCACCTGCGCCACCGTAACGACGATTTTCTTGATGATGCCGGTTTCGAGCTGGTCGCCCTTTTCGCGCGAGAACACGCGCACGCCGATCACGCGGCCGCGCTTCCCTCCTTCCATGCGGAGCGAGGTGTCTTTCACGTCCTTCGCTTTGTCGCCGAAAATGGAACGCAAGAGGCGCTCTTCAGGCGTAAGCTGCGTTTCGCCTTTCGGCGTTACTTTGCCGACGAGGATGTCGCCCGGGCGCACTTCCGCGCCGATACGCACCACGCCTTCTTCGTCGAGGTTTTTGAGGCGCATTTCGCCCACGTTCGGGATGTCGTGCGTCGTGACTTCGCTTCCGAGCTTGGTGTCGCGCACCGCGCATTCGAAGTCTTCGATGTGGATGGTCGTAAATTTGGAGTCTTCCACGAGGCGCTCGCTCACGATGATGGCATCTTCGTAATTGGCGCCCGACCAGCTCATGAACGCGACGCGCACGTTCTGGCCGAGGGCGAGCTGTCCCTGATCAGACGACGACGCGTCCGCGAGCACGTCGCCTTTCTTTACCTTGTCGCCCGTGCGCACGACGGGCCGCTGGTTGAACGCGGAGTTTTGGTTGGTTTGGGTAAGTCCCTGGAGCTTGTATTCCTTTTTCTTGCCCTCCTTATTCGTGACGGTTATTCGCAGGGCATCCGCGTACGTCACGTCGCCCGCTTCTTGGGCAATCACCAGCCGGCCGGTATTGCGCGCGGCATGGCTTTCGATGCCGGTCGCGACGAGCGGCGCTTCGGGGATGAGCACCGGGGTCGCCTGCTTCTGCATGTTGGAACCCATGAGCGCGCGGTTCGCGTCGTCGTGCTCGAGGAACGGGATCATCGACGTCGCGATGGAGAACGGCTGTTCGGGAGACACGTCGATATATTTGACTTCGGCGCGGTTTACGCGGGACGGCTCCCCTTCGAGGCGCACCTCGACTTTTTCGGGCACGATATTGCCCTTCTCGTCGACGGCGACGCCGCCGTGCGCGATCGCCAATTTTTC
>CAYYYQ010000112.1:0-1696 GCA_964475915.1 uncultured Candidatus Saccharibacteria bacterium | reverse complement strand
CCGAGCTCGCCGTATCCCGATTTATCAACCGGCATGTAGCTCGTGCGCTTGTCGTCGAAGAAGAGGTCCACCTTGCCCGTGGGGCCGTTGCGATGCTTCTCGACCAGGATTTCCGCGACGTTGGGGCGGTCGCTGTCCTTGTTCGTTTTGTCGTCGCGGTGGATGAACATAACGACGTCGGCGTCCTGTTCGATGGAGCCGGAATCGCGCAGGTCGGAAAGCCGCGGTTTGCCCCCGCGCTGCTCGACGGCGCGGGAAAGCTGGGAAAGCGCAAGCACCGGCACTTCAAGCTCGCGGGCGAGGCCCTTGAGCGAGCGGGAGATTTCCGTCACTTGCTGCACCATGGAATCGGAATTGCGCGTGTTGGTGGGGGCCATAAGCTGGAGATAGTCGACGATGATGAGCCCGATGCCGCGCTCGCGCTTCAAGCGGCGCGCGACGGCGCGCATGGCGAGGATGTTGTTGCCCGGCTTGTCGTCGATGTAAATGGGCGCTTTCGACAAGCTTTCGAGCGCGTCGCGGATTTTCGAAAAGTCTTCTTCCGCGCGGACGGTGCCCGTGCGGATTTTCCACGAATTCACGAACGACTCGGCCGAAATCATGCGGTCGATGATTTGCTCGGCGCTCATTTCAAGGGAAAAGATGCCGACCGGGACGTCGTGCCGGATGGCGGCATTGCGGGCGATGTCGAGCGCGAGCGACGTTTTACCGACCGACGGCCGCGCCGCGAGAATGACGAGGTCGGATTTATGGAGTCCCGAAAGCAAATTATCGAGGTCGGGGAATCCGGTCGGCACGCCGCGTATTCCGCCGTCGTGCTTGCTCAACGACTCGATGCGCTCCCACGCGTCGTCCATTTTTTCCGAAATGGCGATGAACTTATGCGCCGCCGACGCGTTCCCGATGGCGTAAATCGCTTTTTCCGCTTCGTCCAACACTTCGTGGGTGTCGCGCGATTCGTCGTATGCCGATTCCGTGATGCGGTACGACGCGTCGATAAGCCCGCGCATGAGGTGCTTGCGGGACACCAGTTCCGCGTAGTGCTCGTAATTGCCGGGAGAGGGCGTCGCGGTCACCAGTTCCGCGAGGTAGCTTTTGGTGCCCGCGCGCTCGATGAGCCCCTGGCTCGAAAGGCGCTCGCCGAGCGAAAGGAGGTCCACCGGCTCGCCGCGGGATACGAGTTCGAGCATCGCCTGGAAAATGATGCGGTGCTTTTCCGCGTAAAACGACTCCGGGCGGATGAGGTCCGCGACGTCGTGGATGGCGTCGGGCTTAAGCAAGAGCGCGCCGAGGAGCGCTCGCTCTGATTCGAGGTTCTGGGGTGGAATGCGCGTTACGGCGTCCGGCATCCCTCCATGCTATCACTGCGCGTCCTCCGTCAACAGGGTGCCGTTTGGCCCGTCTTCCACACGATATCCCCTGTTTTGAAGGTGGATACGCAATTCGTCGGACCGCGCATAGTTTTTGGCGGCGCGGGCGAGGTCCCGCTCGTATACCAAGGCCTGTATGTCCTCGGGCACTGCTTTCGGCTCTTCCGTAGCGGCGGGGCTGCTATTCAAGGCGAGGCCGAGCAGCATATCGGCGGCGTCGATAAGTCCCATTTTTTGCTCGGGGGAAAGGTCTTCGCTTTTAAGGCCGTCCCACAGCGTCGCGAGCGCCTGCGGCGTTCCGAGGTCGTCGCGCATGGCGCGAATGA
>CAYYYQ010000111.1:0-6128 GCA_964475915.1 uncultured Candidatus Saccharibacteria bacterium | reverse complement strand
GGCGTCCCGAAATGACGATGCGCGCGCCTTTTACTTCGCGGACGGCCATCACTTTCTCGATGGTCTGCTTCAAGACGCGGCGGAACGGCATGCGCTTCTCGAGGCCTTCGGCCACCATGTGGGCGACCACCACGGCGTCCGTTTCCGGCTGGCGGATTTCCATGATGTCGAGCTTCACCGTGCGGCCGTGCTTCGCAGATGCGGCGCGTACGGCGGCGGTGAGTTCCTTGCGGAGCTTGGTCGCGTTTTCTCCGGAACGGCCGATAACGAGGCCCGGGCGCGCCGTATGGACAACGATGCGGAGTTCCGTCGCCGTGCGTTCGATTTCTATCTGGCTCGCATACATGCCGCGGAGGCGCTTCGCGAGGAACGCGCGCACCGCCGCGTCCACCTTGAGGTTCTCGCGGAATTGCTTTTTATCGCCCGCGAACCAGCGGCTCTTCCAATCCCGGATGATGCCGAGGCGGTGTGCGTAGGGATGTACGGTGTGGGTCATACGAAAATTACGAGAGGGTGACGATAACCCGGCTTTTTTTGCGGCGGATGGGCGTCGCGCGGCCCATAGCGCGCGGCATGTAGCGGACCATCATGCCGTCTGAGTCCACGATGATGTTCGTTACTTTGAGTTTTGAAACGTCCTCCCCTTTTGCCTTTGCATTCGCCGCGGCGCTCTGGATCAGTTTCTTGATGGGGTCTGCCGCGCGCTTCGGGAGGAACGAAAGCGCGTCGAGCGCCTTCTCGACCGATTTGCCCTTCACCAATTCCGTGACGAGACGGACCTTGCGGGGGGACTGATTATATTTGCGGAGCTCTGCTTTCATAGCTTATTTCTTCGGCGCGGGGGCTTCTTTAGCGGCTTTGGCAGCAGCGATTTCGCTTTCGGCCTTCTTGGCTTCGAGTTCCTTCTGCATCTTGCCGCCGTGGCGGGTGAACTTCTTGGTCGGAGAAAATTCGCCGAGGCGGTGCCCCACCATTTCTTCCGACACCAAGACCTCGACGAAGACCTTTCCGTTATGGACGCCGAAGGTGAATCCGACCATGTCCGGGCTGATTTGGCTCCGGCGGGCCCACGTTTTGACCACGCCCGAAGTCGACGGCTTTTGGCCGCTTATTTTCTTCACCAATTTTTGGTCCACGTAGGGGCCTTTCTTGAGTGATCGGGACATGAGCAATTAAAAGCCCGCGGGGCGGGATAGATGAAATGTACAGGAAGGGGAAGGAATCGTCAAACCAACCCCGCTTCCCCTCCGCTTCATGGGAGCGGGTGGTACACTCTTATGCATATGAACAACCTATCCAAAGACGCCGTTATCGGCTTTATCGTCCTTGCCGTCGTGGTGGCGGGCATCGTGTGGTACGCCGTTGTGCACCCTTCGCCGGCCATCGCCCCAGGCACGGGCGAACCCTCCGCCGGCTCAGGCGCCGCAGCCCATATGACCGAGAACAGCCAGTATTACGCCGTCGACATGCAGTACCCAGGCCAAACGGCGCTCGCCGGGCTCCCCGACAGCGCGGACGTGAACGCCGTCGCCCTTATGAAGCAGTGGGAGATTGATACCATCGCGGACTTCAAGAACAGCTTCACCAACCTCGAACCGAGCTTTGAAGCGCATTTGAAAGAGGAGAATTTGAAAGGCAGCCTTACGGACGCATACGAAGTCCATGCGGGAACGAATACGGTGACCTACTTCTATACCGTCTACGAAGACACGCTCGGCGCGCATCCGAACGGGTTTTATAAAACGTTCACCTTCGACACGCGCGACGGGCGCAACTTGGCGATAGGAGACCTCTTTGCCCCAGGCACGAATTACCTTTCGTTCCTGAGTACGTATTCCCGGGCAAAGCTCCTCCCCATGATTGCCGCCCGCGAAGAGGTGGATCCCGGAGATGTGGATACGAGCATGCTCGACGATGGCACTACGGCGGACGCGGCCAATTTCCAAGACTTTTACCTTGACGAACATACGCTGGTGCTCCTATTCGAGCCGTATGCCGTCGGCCCGTACGTGCTCGGTGCCCTCGAGCTCGACATTCCGACCAGCGCCGTCACCGGCCTCAAAGCGGACTACCAGTAATCCGCGAGCAAAACAAAAGGCCGATCTCGCGATCGGCCTTTTGTTATTGTAAAACGCTTACCCTTTCTTTCTCTTTCCAACCTTGCGGCGGGAGACGATGAATACGTTGGAGTATTTCTTCGGCGTGCGGGTCTTTTGGCCCTTGCCGGTCGGCTTGCCCCAAAGGCTCTTTGCGCGGCGGAGTCCGCGGCCCTGCTTGCCTTCGCCGCCGCCGTGCGGGTGATCCACCGGGTTCATCACCGAGCCGCGCACGGTCGGGCGGATGCCGAGCCAGCGGCTCCTACCAGCTTTGCCGATGTTCACGAGGTTGTATTCTTCGTTGCCCACGGCGCCAATAGAGGCCCAGCAGAGGTCTGACACGCGGCGGATTTCCGTCGAAGGAAGCTTCACCTGCGCGTAGCCGGCGTCGTGCGCCACGACTTCGGCATAATTGCCCGCGGAGCGAGCGAGAATGGCGCCTGCGCCCGGCTTCAATTCGATGCCGTACACGAAGGTGCCCACCGGGATTTTCCCGAGCGGCATGCGGTTGCCGGTTTTCACGGGAGCATTCGCAGACACCATGAACGTATCCCCTACTTTCATGCCCTTCGGGGCAATGACGTAGCGGCGAGCGCCGTCCGCATAGAGTGCGCGCGCGATAAATGCCGAACGGAAGGGATCGTATTCGATGGTCTCGACTTTCGCCGCGATGTCTTTTTTGTCGTACGCAAAGTCTATCTGGCGGTATTTTTGCTTATGCCCGCCGCCCTGGTGGCGCGTCGTAATGCGGCCAAAGCCGTTCCTCCCGGCCTGGTTCTTTTGGCCCTTCATGAGGCGCTTCATGGGGCGGTCGCCCGAAAGCAGCTCCCGATACGGAAGCGTGGTCATGTGGCGGCGGCTCTTTGACGTTGGCTTGTAGGTTTTCATGATCTAAAAGTTATGCGAACTGGATGGTCTCCCCTTTTTTGAGGTAGATGTAGGCCTTGCGGCGGCGTGCGCGTGTGCCGAATCCGCGGCGGGTGCGCAATTTCACGCGCTTTCCGGGGAGGTTTACCACGCGGACCTTGCGCGGCGCGACCTTGTACACTTTTTCGATAGCGAGAGCGACGTCGCGCTTGGTTGCTTCTTCCGGAATGTGGAAGACGTACACGCCCTTTTCGGTGCCGATGAGCGCCTTCTCGCTCATCCAGGGCGCCTTGATGGCAACGGCGAGCTTGCCGCGCGCGTCTTTGACCTCCGTGGCTTTCGCGGAAGAGGTCTTTGCCGACTTGCTTTTGCTGGTTCCAAAGAGTGCCATAAATGATTAGTTAGCGATGCGCGCCGAAAGCGTTTCAAATGCCCTCGCCGGATCCTCGATCACGAGGTAGCGGTTCGTCATGAGGTCGACCGGGTTCAGGTTTCGAACTTCCTCCAAGTTTACGTTGCCGATATTGCGGAAGCTTTTCTTTGCCATCGCATTCGAATCGGTGAAGGCAACGAGCGCGGCGTTCTTCGACTTCGTGACCAGGGCGCTTGCGCCGGAAGCCTTGGAAACCGCCACGAGCATGGCCTTGGCGTCCTTCGTCTTCGGGGTCGTGAACGCCAGCTTCTCGACGAAAATGAGTTCGCCGTCTTTTGCTTTGCGCGAGAGTACGGAGAGAAGCGCGGCGCGGCGCATTTTCTTGTTGATTTTCACCGCGAAGACGCGTTCGGCGCGCGGGCCATGCGTGACGCCGCCGCCCTTCCAAATGGGGGAACGCGAGGAACCGTGGCGCGCGCGGCCGGTGCCCTTTTGCTTCCACGGCTTTTTACCGCCGCCCCGGACTTCGCCGCGGCCTTTGGTGTTGGCCGTAATCGGGCGAGCGTTCGCCTGCATGCCCACGACCACCTGATGCACGAGGTCGGCGTTCCAGCGAGTCGTGAAAAGGTTCTCGGGAAGCGCGATTGAACCTACCTGGCCGCCGTCCATGCCGTAGATCGGCATCTGGCCCGCGCCGAGCTCGACTTTCTTTGCCGCAGGCTTAGCGGCGCGAGGAGCGCGCTTTGCTGGTGCCTTCTCCGCCTTCTGCGGAGCGAGCTTCTTGGTCGTGGTCTTAGAAGTTGCCATACGTAGGTAAATTATTTGGAGACGATCTCGACAATGGTGCCGCGCGCTCCGGGAACCGCGCCCGAGACGATGATTTCGTTCGCAGAGGCATCGACCGCGAGTACGACGAGGTTCTTGACCGTCACGCGGTCGCCGCCCATGCGGCCGGCCATGCGAATGCCTTTAGCGACGCGGCCGCCCGCGCGGCCGCCCGATCCGCCGATAGAGCCCGGTTCGCGCTCGGAGTGCTTTTGGCCGTGGGTGCGGCTGCCGCCATGGAAGCCGTGGCGCTTCACTCCGCCCTGGAACCCCTTTCCTTTCGTGATGCCGGATACCTGCACGGTATCGCCGGCCGCAAAAGCGTCGACCTTGATTTCGGAACCGACTTCGGCTCCGTCATCGATGCCATCCTTCGCCGAGGCTTCGGAGGGGAGCCGGAATTCCTGAACGTGGGCATATCCTTTGCCTTTAAAGTGGCCCTGCACCGCTTTCGAGGTGCGGGAGAGGCGGCGCGTTCCGAATCCGACCTGGAGGGCGTTGTAGCCATCCTTGCCGTCCTTGGTTTTCACCTGGGTCACGGTGAGCGGGGTCGCCGAAAGCACGGTACCGGCGAGCGCGCGGCCGTCGTCCGTGAAAATCTGCGTCATGCGCTCCTTCCTGGCAAGTATGAATTTCATGAGGTAAAAAATTTGCGCCCCTACAGGCGCGGGAGCCGAAGCTCCTTTACCCAGCGGTCCGGCCGTCAGCCGTACGTAGTGACCTAGGGACTATACCGGAAACGGTTTTAATATGCAAATAGCGGAAAGCCCTCCCAAAGGAAGGCTTCCCGGACGCCGGGCGTCGCAGTCTGGCTACAAAGAGCGGCAGCAAAGGACGCGCGGCGATAGACATACCCTAGCAAAACCAGCGTGAATCGGCAGTGAAACGCAAAACCGCCCTCTAGAGGCGGTTTTGCTGAATCATTCCTGATTACTACACCATCTTCACGTCGATCGTAACGCCCGAGGGAAGGTTCAAGTTCGTAAGGGCCTCGATGACCTTCGGATTCGGCGACATGATGTCGATGACGCGCTTGTGGATGCGCATTTCGAACTGCTCGCGCGCGTCTTTATGGACGAAGGTCGAGCGGTTCACGGTCCAGCGCTTCACCTCGGTCGGGAGCGGAATGGGGCCCACGACCTTCGCGTCGAAACGCGCCGCCGTGTCCATAATCTGCTTCACCGACATGTCGAGGATCTTGTGCTCGTAGGCGCGCACGCGGATGCGAAGTTTGGGCTCCGCTCCAGCGGCTGCCGCCGCGGCCTTCCCGCCTGCGCGGGCAGGTTTCGGAGTCTTCTTCGCTTTTTCTGCGGTCGCCATACGAATGAATGATGCGGATAATTACGCGACGATCTTCGTGACGACGCCCGCGCCCACCGTCTTGCCTCCTTCGCGGATAGCGAAGCGGGTGTTGTCTTCGAGCGCGATCGGCGCAACGAGCTTCACCTTAAAGGTCACCGTGTCGCCCGGCATCACCATTTCCTTTCCTTCCGGAAGCGTTACTTCGCCCGTCACGTCCGTCGTGCGGACGTAGAACTGCGGCTTGTAGCCCGAGAAGAACGGCGTGTGGCGGCCTCCTTCGTCTTTGCCGAGGATGTACACCTCTGCTTCGAATTCCGTGTGCGGCGTTACGGAGCCCGCCTTCGCGAGCACCTGGCCGCGGTGCACGTCTTCTTTCTTCGTGCCGCGGAGAAGGATGCCGGCGTTGTCGCCCGCGCGGCCCTCCTGGAGCTGCTTGTTGAACATTTCAATACCAGTGATGGTCGTCTTGGTCGTTGGTTTGATGCCAACGATTTCAACTTCCTCGCCGACCTTCACTGTGCCGCGCTCGATGCGGCCGGTCACCACGGTGCCACGGCCTTCAATTGAGAAGATGTCCTCAATCGGCATGAGGAACGGCTTGTTGACTTCGCGCTCGGGGAGGTCAAAGTACGTGTCCATCGTATCGACAAGCTCTTTTACCTTGA
>CAYYYQ010000110.1:0-4107 GCA_964475915.1 uncultured Candidatus Saccharibacteria bacterium | reverse complement strand
GTTCGCGACTTCGCCGAGGTCCACGATAAACCGCTTTCGGTCGAACTCACCGAAGAGGCCGCAAAGCTTTTCGGCATCGACGCGCTGGGCCTTACCAAAGACGACCGGCGGTACCTCGAAACCCTCGAGAACGGATTCCGGGGCGGCCCCGCGGGAGTGAAAGCGCTCGCGAGCGCGATGCACGAAGACGAAGACACCATCGAGCAGGTCTACGAGCCGTACCTCCTCCGACTCGGATTTATCGAGCGAAGCATCCGCGGCCGCATCCTCACCCAAAAAGGCCGCGCGTATCTGAAAGGAGAATCGACAACCGATTCCCTTTTGTGATACCGTTTTTACATGTCAGGACACAGTAAATGGGCGCAGATTAAGCGACAGAAAGCAGTGACGGATGCGGCGCGCAGCCGCGTATTCTCGCGCTTTGCGCGCCTTATTGCGCTTGAGTCTAAAAAAGCGGGCGGTCGCATGGACGCCCCGAACCTGAAAGCGGTCATCGACCGCGCGAAAGCGGCGAACATGCCGAAAGACAACATCGAACGCGCGGTGGCCAAAGGCGCGAGCAAGGACGCGGGCAACCTCGAAGAAGTAGCGTACGAGTGTTACGGCCCCGGCGGCGCCGCTATTATCATCGACGCGCTCACGGACAGCCGGAACAGAACGACACAGGAGCTGAAGCTCATTATGACGAAAAACGACCTCGAGCTCGCTGCCCCGGGAAGTGCCGCATGGGCATTCACTAAATCGGCCGACGGCTCTTATGCGCCGAACGAGCCGTTGGTGGAAGTTGCGGGCGAAGACGAAGAAAAACTCGGCGCTCTTCTCACGCTGTTCGACGAGCATGAAGACGTGCAATCGGTATACACGAACGCGCGCGGCTATGAATCTACCCGGGAATGATGCTTCAAAGGTGCTGGCAGTTGATCCTGGATACGACCGGCTCGGTTTGGCCGTTGTAGCAGGAAATCCTTCAAAACCCGAGGTCCTCTGGAGCGATTGCGTAACGCCGGCCAAAGGCGCGGCGAGCGAGCGGCTCGCCGCGGTGTACGCAGCCGTCGCAAAAGCGATAAAGAAATACGCACCCGATGCGCTCGCGATCGAGACGCTTTTTTTCAGCAAAAACGCCAAAACGGCGCTCGGGGTCGCAGAAGCGCGGGGCGTCATACTCGCCGCCGCGGGAGCGCACCGCCTTCCCGTCATCGAATGCTCTCCCCAGCAGGTGAAAATCGCCGTGACGGGATACGGCGCCGCAGACAAAAAAGCGGTGGAACGCATGGTGCCGAAGCTGGTTCCCCTTTCCTCTAAAAAGAGAATCGACGACGAACTCGACGCTATTGCGGTCGGCATTTGCGCGCTGCCATCGGTCCGCTAAGCGGAAGGCGCGAGCCGGAACTTCCGAAGCAAGCTATCCACACCAGCAAAAAACACGACTTGCAAAGCGCCCCCGATTTCGAGAAACTAGGGGCACTTCGCATACGGCGGAGCATAAAATTAGATTTCACATGACGTATATCGACGAAATGCTGGTGCGCGCAGAAGAGGAGGAAGAAATGGTTGACGACCCGGAAGAAGAAGACGATGACGAAATGGGCGACGAAGAAGACGACATGATGTAACAAAAACCCTCCCATCATGGGAGGGTTTTGTGTATGAGGACGGGTTCCATGCTAGCATTTCTCCATGCCCCGGCGTCACCACCCGCTCCACAATCCCCATCCTCTCTTTAAAATCGCGCTCTACGCCGTTGCCTTACTGTTTATTTTGGGCGGCGTGCTCTTTATCTGGGTAGCATTCACGCCGACGCCGGACCTCGCTTCGTTTGAAAACCGCAAAGTAACCGAGTCGACGAAAATTTACGACCGCACCGGCACGACGGTGCTCTACGACCTTGATACCGACGCGAAGCGCGACAGCGTCCCGCTCGACGAAATCTCTCCGAACGTGCGGAACGCCACCATTTCTATCGAAGACGCGGACTTCTACCAGCACGGGGGCATCCGGCTGAGTTCCATCGCCCGCGCCATCCTCACCGACCTATTGATAAAACTCCACCTCACGAGCGGCTACACCCAGGGCGGTTCGACGATAACGCAGCAGGTGGTCAAAAATTCCCTGCTGACCAGCACCAAAAGCCCCGTACGCAAAATCCACGAATGGATTCTCGCCATAAAGCTCGAGCAGGTCTACTCGAAGGATAAAATCCTCGAAACGTATTTGAACGAGACTCCTTACGGAGGACCGTATTACGGCGTCGAGGCGGCGAGCGAAGCATTCTTCGGGAAATCGGCAAAGGACGTAGACCTTGCCGAATCGGCGTACCTTGCGGCGCTCCCCCAGGCGCCTACCTACTATTCTCCCTACGGGCAAAATCGCGACGCGCTTGATGCGCGCAAGAACCTGGTGCTCGATCGCATGCTTGAGCTCGGATACATAAGCCAGGCCGAGCACGATTCGGCAAAGCAAGAAGCCGTGTCGTTTAGCCCGCAACGCTCTTCAAGCATCATTGCGCCGCACTTTGTGTTCTATATCGAGCAGTACCTAGAAAATAAATACGGCCCGGACGTCGTCGACAGCGGGCTCAAGATTATCACGACCCTCGATACCGACCTCCAGCACGACGCAGAAACCGTCGTTGCTTCGCACGCCGCAACGAATAAAACTAAATTCAACGCGACCAACGCCGCAATGGTCGCGCTCGATCCTAAAACCGGGCAAATCCTCGCCATGGTCGGTTCCGAAGACTATTTCGACACCACCATCGACGGAAGCTATAACGACGCACTCGCGCTTCGCCAGCCAGGGTCTGCTTTTAAGCCCTTTGTATACGCCGCGGCGCTTGCGAAAGGATACACCCCGAATACGGCGATATTCGACCTCCCTACCCAGTTCTCGACGGCGTGTTCTCCAACGAATAACTACGACGACACGCCCCCCTGCTACTCGCCGAGCGACTACGACAACAAATTCCGGGGCCCGATGACCTTTACGACGGCGCTCGCGCAGTCCATCAACGTTCCGGCGGTGAAAGTGCTCTACCTTGCCGGCATCCAGAACGTTATCAATCTCGCAACGGCCGCGGGCATTCCCTCGCTTGATACCCCCGACCACTACGGCCTCACGCTCGCGCTCGGCGCCGCCGAGGTGCGGCTTCTCGACCTCGTGGACGCATACGGCACCCTCGCCAATAGCGGCGTCCATAATCCGCCGACCGGCATCCTGTCCGTCACGGACGCCGCCGGCAACGTGCTCGAACAGTACTCGCCGCAGCAAACGCAGGTCATCGACTCGGGGGTGACTAACGACCTTTCTTCCATGCTTTCGAATAATGCGGCGCGCTACCCCGAATATCCGACAGTGAACCCGCTCAACTTCCCGGGATACGATGTTGCGGTGAAGACGGGTACGACAAACGATTATAAAGACGCGTGGACGGTCGGCTACACGCCGAACATCGTCGTTGGTGCGTGGGCGGGCAATAACGACAACTCGCCCATGGTAAAGGAAATTGCGGGGTACATTGTGGCCCCGATGTGGCACGATTTCATGGCCAAAGCCATCGCGGCAACGCCGCAGGCGTATTTCGGCGAACCGCGGCCCATTCCCGAAGACGCGAAGCCGGTCTTTCTCGGCGACTACCTAGTGAACGGCGCCGCTCACGAAATTCTGTACTCGGTAGACAAAAACGATCCGACGGGCCCTGTGCCCCAGAACCCCGCAAACGACCCTCAGTATTCGTATTGGGAATATCCCGTCCTTGTGTGGGCCGCAGGCGGAGCCGGGGCAACCACGGGACCCGTACCGGGAGATTAGTGCACCTCTCCCACTTCCACGCCCGCCGTTTTCAGAACCGCTTTCAGCTCTTCCTGTCGGAGGATGAGTTCTGTTTTTACTACCGAAGGCAAAGAAAATGAAAGCCGTCCGTCGGCGTAACGCACCTGCGCGGGAAGTACGGTGCAGGACGTCACCTGCGTCGCCGCCTTCGCGCAAATACTTCTAATTTCAGAGAGCCGGACTCCGGGTACGGGATGCGTAAGGAGAAGTTCGGCGAGAGAGCGCATGGCTAGTGATTCATGGGCGCAACGAGATAGAGGAATGACGCGTCCCCCATGC
>CAYYYQ010000109.1:0-4564 GCA_964475915.1 uncultured Candidatus Saccharibacteria bacterium | reverse complement strand
GATTCATGGTAGCACTGAACGCAGAGGGCGGTATCGGTCCTTGCCGCCCGAAGCTCTCTATTTTTTCTTCGCGGCGCGCGCGCGGAATTTCTCGACGCGGCCGCCCTTGTCGAGGGAGCGCTCTTCGCCGGTATACACGGGGTGCGACTTCGAGGAAATTTCGATGGTCGTCTTCGGGTATTCCTTGCCTTGGTAGGTCGTCGTTTCGCGCGTATGAATGGTCGAGCCGATGAGGAACTGCTCGCCCGAGGCGAGGTCTTCAAATACGACGAGCCGGTAGGCGTCCGGATGGATGTCTTTCTTCATGTAGGGCGACTATATCAGAATCCGCGACGCCCTACAACCCCTTTCCCTCGCCCCTTAGTTATTCGCAAGAAAGTCGATGTTTTGCTGGATACCCGATACCTTGGACATCACCTGGCTCGCATACGACTTACCGGCTGCCGTCGAGGGGCCGCTCCATCCTGCATAGTAGCGAGCGGCGGCGTTATAGTCGGCGGTATAGCCCCCGGCCGAAGCCCCGTTATCCGCAAGCAGGGATGCCATGGCCGTACTGGCGTCCTGCGGATTCCACGGATTCGCGACCGGCACGCCGTCGGCAGAAGCCACCTTGGCGGCGTAGAGGGCCCAGGTGGACGGAATAAACTGCGCGGGGCCCATAGCGCCGCCCCAGCCCCCCACGCTTGCAATCGGGCACGACACCACCTGGCTTGCAGGGTCGAATCCACGCTGTTTTGAAAGAGCGACGAACGGCGGCACGTCGCGGGTCGGGCTCATGACGCCCTTAAACGGCGTGCCGGTATTTTTCCCGACGCCGTCCCCGGTCGTGAAGTTGGTGACGTAACACTGCCCCACGTTCGCGCCGAGGTTGGATTCCTGGGTGAGAATCGCGAGCACGAGCGCCGGGTCGACGCCCGTCGCTTTCTGCGCCCTTTGGGCATAGGTGAGCGCGGTGCCGAACTGAATTGCGGCCGCGTCGCGGAGCGGGAAGAGCGCCGCCCGGATAGCGGCGGCTTTTGCCTGATTTGCGGCGAGCGCGGCCTGCTGCGCGGCTTCGCTCGATTTTGCCACGCTCAAAAGCTGCTGCTGCTCGGCCTTGGTCGCAGATGCTTTCTGCTGCGCCGTTTGGATTTCGTATTTAGCGTCGTTGGTCGCATCCTGCGCGGCCGCGAGCTGCGCTTTTTGGCTTTCGGTTTCGCTCTTGGTGGTCTTAATGTCCGAAAACAGCGACTGCATGCTGGTTTCAATCGACGAAAAGGCGTCGAGGTCCGCAAAAAAAGACGAGACGTCGTCGGCCGAGAGCGCGACTTCCACCGCGGAATAGTCGTCGAGCGCCTGCTCCTGGCGCAGCATGGAAGCGAGCGACGCATGTCCCGCGTCGATGCGGCCCTGGAGCGTCGTGATGGTCTGCGCCTTTTCCGCGATTTGATTGCCGAGCTGCTTGATCTGGATATTTTTAGAATCGATTTGCGCCTGGGCCGCCTTGATTTGGGAATTGAGGAGCGTCACGCTGCCCTGATACGTGCTTTCTTGGGCCTTGATTTGCGAAATGATTTGCTGCTGTTCGGCAATTTCCTTCTGGAGCTCGTCGTATTGCGCCTGGCACGCCGCTTTTTCAGCGGGCGTCGTGCAGGAAACGCTCTGTGCGCGCACCGGCGCGCTGAAAGAAACGCCAAGCGCAATGATGCCGACCGCTATACCTATGCTCGCGCTCCGGAATCGCATTTCTATAAGTATAGCAAACGGATGGCGCGCCGGAATATGACACGCCCCGCCAAAGGCGGGGCGTGCATCCCGTGAAAACGGCCGTTATTCGGCTGCGGGGGCGTCGGAGCCTTCTTCGGCGCCCGCATCCTTGCCCTTCTGCTCGACTTCAATTGCGTCCATGTCGATTGCGGCCGGAGCCTCTTCCACCTCTTCTTTCACTTCCTGGATAAGGGCGACGACTTCGTCGGCATCCGCTTTTACCGTAACGCCCGAAGGCATGAGGAGGTCGCTCACGTGAATTTGGTCCCCGACGTTTGCGAGTACGGAAATGTCTACCTCGATTTCGTGCGGCAAATCTGCCGGCGCGGCCTCGATTTCAAGCTCGTGCATGACTTTCACGAGGTTGGCGCCGGCCTTCACCGCTGCAGACTCGCCGATAAACGAAAGCGGTACGGCGACTTCTACCTTTGCGCCCTTTTCAATGGCGTAGAGGTCGGCGTGCCGGGGGGTGTGCGTTACGGGGTCGTGCTCCACTTCGTGGATAAGCACCTGCAGGGGCTCGTCCGAAACGCCCGAGAGCTCGATGACCGTGGATTCGCCGGCGTCGCGCAAAACGCGCTCGAAATCATGGGCGGAAAGGGTGATGGGCGTCGACGGCTGTTTGGGGCCATAGACGACGGCCGGGAGCTTGCCCGTCGAAAGAAGGGCGCCTGAGCGCTTTCCGGTTTCTTCCCGCTTTGCTGCGGAGAGGGTGACTACCATGTGGGCGGAGTATACCCTGCGATGCGTCGGCGAGCAAGGACTTACCAGGTGCAGGCCCCAGGCGTGTAAACGGCCCAGCTCGAAGGCTTAAGGGTGATCCCGGTTTCAGCCGGGCAGTTGGTATTGGTTCCTCCATCAAGCTTCGGGTCGAGAAGCGTCGGATAGCTTTCGTATATGGAATAGTCAATTTTATTGCCGTGTTTCGGACTTGTATTTGGATCGCACTGATAGCCAAATCTAAGTTTGTAGTTTTTGCTGTCGCTGGTATACAGGTAGCAGCAATTATTGCTCCCCGCATATTCGGGGTCCGTCGGGAGCGTCGGGATATAGGTTGGCGCAAGCCCTGGAATCCAGTCAGCCGTTTTGTAGCTTGAGCAACTATCGCTTTGCCACTTGTTCGTGCCTCCGGTCGAGGGGTAGCTTCCGTTCTGGATATAGTAGAGTTCGAGCGCGTTTTGTATCTGCTTTGCCGCCTGAATCCGCTCGGAAACGGTTGCGTTCTTTTTCGCGTTGTTGAGCGAGGCGAGAACGATGGACGCAAGGAGCCCGATAATCGCGATGACGACCAAAAGTTCGATGAGCGTGAACCCTCTGTGGCTAGAATGAGGCAACATATACCTAAATATCCTCCATGCATTCACCATACGGCGCTCTGCCCAATGAAGCAACCGCTCCGTGGGGAGAGCGTCACCACAGACAGGCGCCGGGGGTGTAAAGCGCGAGCGCCGTCACGTTCCCCGTGGTTTCCTGAATGCAGGAATCGTGGCCGCCGTCGCGGTTGGGGTCGATAAAGGCGGGAGTAGCTTTATACACGCTTTGGGGAACGATGGTGCTGCAGCTGTAGGCAAACATGAGTTTGTAATCGGTGCCGTCGCTCGTGTACAGGTAGCAACACTTGTTCCCCCCGCCGTATTCGGCGTCGGTAGGGAGCGAGGCGAGGTAGCCTTCGCTTACGATGTCGGGTATCCACTCCGGGTGGCCCGGGTCGACGTACGATATGCACTGATTGCTGAGCCACGCATTCCTGCCGCCTGTGCTCGGGTATGCGTGATATTTAAGGTAATAAAGCTCGAGCGCCGTTTTAAGCTGCTGCACCACTTCGATGCGCCGCGCCATTTGCGCTTTTTCTTTTGCTTGCGAATACGACGCGAGCGCGATGCTGCTCAAAATGCCGATGATGGTGATGACGATGAGCACTTCGATGAGTGAGAATCCTCGCGTCCGAGTCATGGAGAAATGCTAGCACGCAGGATACGTGGTGCTCCAATTGCTGCACGTTGCTTTCACGGGAGACGACGGCACGCACCATTTGTTTGTAGCGGTACTGCTTTCCCGCCAAAGGAGTATGGTGTACGCCCGATGATTCGTGTCCGCGCAGTAGCGGTAGTTATACTTCGTTCCCGCTTCTGTCGGGTCGACGGGCAGCGCCGCAATGTATTTGGGGGTCAACGCGGACGCGAGGTCCCCGACGCAGGTTTTAGTAACGCCGCCGCAGCCCGTAGGACCCGCCGTGTCGGCGGCGGGCGTCGCCGGATATGTCCCATTATTGTCCGTCGCATAGAGCTCGAGCGCTTGAACGACGCCGTGCATGTCAGAAACCCGCCGCGCATCCCGCGCTTTCAAACGCGCCGCACTGAGCGATGCAAGCACGATGGCCGATAAGAGCCCGATGATGGCGATTACGATAAGGAGCTCAATGAGCGTGAATCCCGAACGATACTTCATGTACTCACCATACCGAGCGAGCGAGATGACGCAACCCGTCGATTATGAAGATGGGGACAACCTACGCATGAAGCGCGGCGGAAACTTTGGCGAGACGCGCGAGGAACGCCGCGCGTGCCGCGGGAAGGTTCTCGTCGTTCCCTTTCCATGTCGCGAGCGCTTCTTCTTGAAGCGCGCGAGCAAAACTAAAGGTGAGCGGCCAGGGCGCGCCGGCGCTTTTGGCGCGTTCGCATATCGCTTCCAGGTTACTCGTCGCCTGGTCGGGGCTTTGTCCGCCCGAGAGAAACACGATGCCCGGGACTTGTTTCGGTACGGCGGCGAGCAAAGCTTCGAGCGTGTCGTTCGCCACTTCAAGCGGCGCGTCGGTGCG
>CAYYYQ010000108.1:0-1551 GCA_964475915.1 uncultured Candidatus Saccharibacteria bacterium | reverse complement strand
CCCCGCCGGCGCTGCTTTTACTTCCGTATCCATAGTGGGTTGCGTGTCAGCCATAAGTATTAAAAGACGAGTCCGCCGGCGCGCGCAGCGTCCGCGAGCGCTTTCACTTGCGCCGCATAGGAATATCCGCCGCGGTCAAATACCACGCTCGTAATGCCCTTTTCTTTTGCGCGCTGCGCGATTGCCGTGCCGACTTCCGCGGCCTGCTTGGTGGGCGCGCCCTTAAATTCGCGGCCGTGGGCTTGCGCGATGGTCGCGCCCTTGGTGTCGTCGATAAGCTGGACCGATACGAAGCGGTTCGACTTGAAGAACGCGAGGCGCGGGCGCGTCGAGGTGCCCGAAATGCTCGCGCGGATGCGCTTATGGCGGATGGTACGCTGTGCTGCTTTAGAAAGGGATTTCATGGTTTAGACGGCTTTTTTGCCCTGCTTGCGGCGGATGACTTCGTTCTGGTAGCGGATGCCCTTGCCGAGGTACGGCTCCGGCGGCTTCACGGCACGGATGTTCGCGGCGAACTGGCCGACCACGTCTTTATCGATGCCTTCAATCGTAATGACGTTCTT
Source organism: uncultured Candidatus Saccharibacteria bacterium (assembly GCA_964475915.1). GTDB lineage: Bacteria > Patescibacteriota > Minisyncoccia > Phycocordibacterales > Phycocordibacteraceae > C7867-001. The sequence goes on along the minus strand of CAYYYQ010000108.1, from coordinate 988 downwards.
TTCCGCGGTCGCGGCAATGCCCTCGGGGAGCGCGAGCTTCACCGGGTGCGAGAAGCCGACGGTGAAGACGATTTCTTTGCCCTTTACTTCGACGCGGTAACCGACGCCTTCGAGCACGAGGACTTTCTTAAACGGCGTCTCGACTCCCGTCATCATGGAGCGGACGTGCGCGGCAAACGTGCCGGTGAGCGCTTTGGCGAGCTTCGTATCGTTTTTCGCAGCGATTTGCACGCCTTCCGCACCGACCGTAATGGAAATAGAGGGGTGCACCGGGCGCGTGAGCGTGCCCTTCGTGCCCTTTACGGATACCGAATTACCCGAAGCGCTGACTTCGACTTTTGCGGGAACGGCAATCGGTTTTTTGGCGAGGCGGCTCATAGTGGCTGGTGATAGATCATTGTCGAACTACCAAATTTCGAACAAGTTCTCTCCGCCCGCGCGGACTTTGCGCGCCTCTTTATCCGAGAGGATGCCCTTCGGGGTCGAGATGATGCGCGCGCCGACGCCGTTTTTAACGCTGTGGGCTTCGCGCGCAGACACGTAGAGCCGGCGGCCCGGCTTTGAAATGCGCTTGACGCCGTGGATGCGGTGCGCGCCGCGGCCGTCAAAGGCAAGCGCGACCGAAAGCACGCGCTTGGGGTTCCCGGCGACGGAAACGTCGGCCACATAGCCCAAATCGCGGAGCTTCTTCGCGATGGCTTCGAGCTCGCCCGAATGCGGCACCTCGACCGTGCCTTTGCCAATGGCTCCAGCATTCTGGAGACGGATGATGAAATCGCCGACGCGGTCGCTTACCATACGAAAATTATTACCATGACGCCTTCTTAATTCCCGGAATCTTGCCGTCGCGGGCGAGCTCGCGGAATTGGATGCGGGAAAGGCCGAATGCGCGCATGTAGCCGCGGGAGCGGCCGGATACGCTGCAGCGGCTCTTCAAACGGACCGGGGAGGCGTTCCGGGGGATCTTCTGCAGTCCTTCGTAATCGCC
>CAYYYQ010000107.1:0-3175 GCA_964475915.1 uncultured Candidatus Saccharibacteria bacterium | reverse complement strand
GAGGATGATCGTGCGGAATACGTATTCTTTACCGGGAATATGCGGGTTACGCTCGTCAACGAGTCGCGGAATGACCACCGTTTTGATTGGCAGGTTATGCTTTTGGGCAAATACAAAATCGCGCTCGTCGTGCGCCGGCACGGCCATGACGGCGCCCGTGCCATAGGAACCGAGCACGTAATCGGCGACATAGATGGGGAGCAATTCGCCCGTGATGGGATGCATTGCGGAAAGGCCTTCGAGCCGTACGCCGGTTTTGTCTTTTTCTTCCTGCCGCTCGCGCTCCGTCTTTCGTTTTGTGGCTTCGATATACGCGTCTACTTCCTCTTGATTCGCGAGGGCCTGCCCTGCGAAGCCTTGGCGAAGCAGGGGATGCTCAGGGGCAAGCACCACGTATGTCACGCCATACAGGGTATCTGGTCGTGTGGTGAATACCTCTATAGAGGCATGAGGAGTGAGGGGTGAGGGGTGAGCCTCGTCGCTTTTTCCTATAACCTCAAACCTTAGTTTTGCGCCTTCGGATTTCCCGATCCACGCGCGTTGCGCTTCTTTAATGTCTTCGCGCCACGGGAGGGCGTCGAGGTTTTGCAAAAGGCGTTCGGCGTATTTGGTGATGCGCATGAACCACTGCGTGAGCACTTTTTCTACGACTTCGGTGCCGCAGCGTTCGCAGCGGCCGTCGATAACCTGTTCGTTCGCGAGCACGGTTTGGTCTTTGGGACACCACTTCACCGCCGCCTCTTTGCGCTCCGCGAGTCCCTGCTCAAAGAGCTTCGCGAAAAGCCACTGGGTCCAGTGGTAGTACTTAGGCTCGCAGGTCACGACTTCCCGGCTCCAATCCACCGAGGTGCCCATGGTGCGGATTTGCGCGCGCATGCGCTCCATGTTGGCGTAGGTCCATTCGCGCGGGTCGGCGCCGTTTTTCATGGCGGCGTTTTCCGCGGGGAGTCCGAACGCGTCGAATCCGATGGGGAAAAGCACGTTCTTCCCTTTCATCCGCAAATAGCGCGCATAGATGTCGGTAACGGCGAATGCGTACCAGTGCCCTAGGTGGAGGTCTCCCGACGGATACGGGAATTCAAAGAGCAGGTAGTATGGTTCTCGCTCGGCGTCGGCGAGGTTGGTCTCGTACAGAGCAAGCCGGGCCCATTTTTCCTGGGCGCTTTTTTCTATGGCGTGATGGTCGTAGCGGGCGGGCACGGAAGTACGTTAGTCCCGGAATCTTTTAATGCCAATGAAGAGGAGCGCAAGGAGCGCGACGAGCGAAATGGCGAGGCGCATCCAGTTGCCCGCGCTGCCCCAATACTCTACGGAGCCGATGATAAGCGTCAGGACGCCGCCATAGGAAAGCCCGGAAGAAACGATGGACGAGCCGATGGGCAAAATGCCCGCAATAAGCGCGAGGACGCCGAGGACGACGTAGGCGATGAATGCATTGCGCGCATGGAGGTCCGAATCCGCCGTGAGTTTCTGACGGCAGGTATATTGCGGATCGCAGTAGCCGCTCGCGCGCGGGTTAGTGGGCGTAGCGGCCGCTTTTTCGGCAGCGGGCGTGGCGGTCCACTGGCCGCCCACGGCAAGGCACGATTCCTGCGTGTCGTAGGCCTGCTGCACCTGCGTCGTCGGGCAATACGTTTCGTATTCGGGGGCCGGCAGCGCAAGGTTGACGAGTACGGCGTAAAAGACGTTCAGCACCACGACGATGCCGATAACGACGGCCCAGCGCACGAATTTAGGCTGATGCACTTTCGGTTCGATAGGGGCGGGTGCGGTGGTATCCATATGTACGGGATTATACCACGATTATAGAAACGAAAAACCACGAATGGCGGGCGGCCTTCGTGGTTTGTGGAGGAATCTGATAGAGCAACGTTTTGCTGCTGTGTGCACTATATAGATACCGAAGTATCGCAGATGCACTACTATCGTTCCTTTTTATTACCATTACCCATGACACGCGCTCAGTGGTGCGTGCGATGCTCGACTTCGCGGAACTTCTTTTTGAGCAGGTCCGACAGCATGCGCTGCGGGCGGGCGAAAAGAATGTCTCCGCTGTGACGCGTGGCGTCTTCTTCCGCCACCACCGCTGCCAGGTGAGCACGGGCAGCGTCTGCATCAATCTGAGACTTTGTGACCATGCCGGCATAACCCGCAATGGCCACGAGACCCAGAAAGGCGAGGTTGACGACAAGGACTTCAACGGCCTGCCGCATCCCGCGAACGGTGTGATACTGGACTGTCCGCAGCTCCCGCGCCACGCCCTTCGACACTGCCAGGGTTTTCACCCGTGCCTTGTCGAAACGCTGCCCGACGTTACTGCCGACTCCCGCAAGCGCGAGTGCCGGCTTCCTGAACATAAACATGGACTTTCTCCTTCAAAAAAAGACCGTTCACGACGGTCCATATATTAGCCTAACATATATCGGATTATATGTCAATAGCCGTTTCGCGCATAAAACGCTTCGACCGCTCGGCAGTTCTCATGGCTTCTCTTGCCGTAATTCTGAACAAGGGGGTCGTCTGCGTATTCGTAACAGGGCCTCCTATCCCCCGCCGCCACGGCTCGCGCCCATTTCTTAAGGGCCTGCTTTGCATCCGCGGGGCGATAATGGAACATGGCGAGTACCGAGGCGAATTCCGCTCCCGGTAAGTCGGCAAAGGAGTCGACCGCGTTGACCTCGTTTTCGCCAATGAGTTCCCGCATGGTGAGCGCGATGTTTTGCAGGCCGAACAGGAGAGCCGCCGTCACGTGGTTTTGAAGCACGCCGTGCGTGTGGTCTTTGTTCGCATCAGGCGTGAAGTCATTGATCCGGTCCGGCACGCGCAGCGTCGCCGGCAAATACTGGTTTACCGCGAGCGCGCGTTTCGCGGCGATTCCATGCTCGACCGCTTCCCGGGTGAATTGAAAGATGCCGTATGAAATAAGCGCATCGAAAAGAGCGGGGATGCGAGCCAGGAACTCCGGCCCCGCCGTCCGCAGCAGAAGGTCGTAAAGCGCGATTGCTTCGTCGGCACCCGCGCCGCCCGAAGGCATTATTTCCGTCATGGAATAAGCGACGAGCGAACGCCCGTGCGCATGGGATATGAGGTATCCCAGCATGTCGATGCAATTTTTATCGAATCCATAGGCTGCCGCAAAGCCGTCCCAGTCCATGTTTTCGAGCACGCCAGTTTC
>CAYYYQ010000106.1:0-3088 GCA_964475915.1 uncultured Candidatus Saccharibacteria bacterium | reverse complement strand
ACTCCATGAAGAAAGGCGAGGACTTTACCGGCATCCCGGCGCTTCTCGAGAAGTATCGGGATAAGCTCGTATAATGAAGATATGGCCAGCGAAGGACCGAAAAAACCGAGTGCGGAAATAATTGATATTACCGAATACCTTAAACGCAAGGCGAGTGACAGGGCAATCGAGAAGCAAATGCGGGGAGAACAAGGCATTCTTCTCAAAAATGCTGAACTTTTCATCACTGCCGCGGGAACGATGGCATCTTTTCTTGAACGTTTTCCACGCATGACGACGGGCGAATTGCTGCGCGTCTATCAGCTGGCACTTGCAGAATCTCAGCACGAACACCCGAAAGAGTTCCCCTTTTACGAAGAGGCTGCCATGAAGATGGCGGACCGGGATTTGGAAGAGGCACTTAAACGCGCTGCGGAAAGCGGTATACCGAAAGGAGAAGCGCTATCCCATGTCGCCTATGTGGAAGAAATGCTTGACCGCATTACGCCCGCGCCCGATGCGCAGCGTTAGTTTTTCTTTTCGCCCTCGAAATCGAGGCACACGGAATTGATGCAGTAGCGTTTGCCTCCTTTGTCCGCGGGGCCGTCGTCGAAGACGTGGCCCAAGTGGCTGCCGCAATTTTTGCAATAGACTTCGTTGCGGTACCCGTCTTTGTCTTGCCGGACCCCCACATTTTCCGCGACCGCCGGATCGGTGAATGACGGCCAGCCCGTGCCGGAATCAAACTTTGCATCGGAAGAGAAAAGGTCGTGGCCGCATACTTTGCAGCGGTACATGCCGCTTTCGTGATTATTGACGTACGCACCCGTGAAAGGGCGCTCGGTGCCTTGCTCGCGGAGCACGTGATACTCCTCGGGGGTGAGTTTTGCCTTTAATTCTTCCTCGTTCATAGGGAGTGGTTCCATGCCGCCATTTTATCATGTAGGATAGAGACATGAAGCCCCGAACCCTCGCCCTCTCCATGCTTTTGCTGTCTTTTATCGGCATTGCAGACGCGGCGTACCTCACCCAAAGCGCATACACCGGCACGCCGCTTTCGTGCGACCTTGGGGCCGGACTCGACGGGTGCAACGTCGTCGCGCAGAGCCCGTATTCCCATCTGTTTGGCGTGCCGCTCGCGCTCTACGGCGTGCTGTTTTACGGGGCGTTCTTTTTCCTCGCGGCGCTCTATCTCTGGATCCGCGAGCGGCGCATCGCGCTCGCGCTCTACGTCCTCGGCATCGCGGGACTCCTTTCGTCCCTTCTGTTCATCGGCATGCAATTGATGCTCATCAAAGCGGTGTGCCTGTACTGCTTCGGCTCGGCCCTCGTTTCGCTCCTTTTGTTTTTGGCGACCTACTTCTTGCATCGGACTCTCCGGGGCGGGCCGGCCAAACCGCCCGTCGTCACGCCCTGGGAAGATCGGGCCGCCGTGCTACCATAAAGCCGTATGCGAGCACTCCTTCTCGCACTGGTATTCCTCCTCGTCCCCAGCGGGCTTTTTGCCTCGACCCTGGAAGCGAATCGCAATTCGCTCGTCGTTTCCGAGCCGCCCGCCGGGAATGCCTATTTTTTCGGTGCCGACCTCACGGTCGCCGCGCCGGTTTCGGGAGACCTCACCGCGAGCGGGGCGTCGGTCGTGGTGTCCGCCCCCGTGTCGGGTGATGCGCTTGTCGCCGGCGGGTCGGTGGATATCCGCAAGACTATTGCGGGAGACCTGCGCATACTCGGCGGCCGCATCATGGTGGACGACGCCGTCGCGGGGGACCTCGTGGCCGCAGGCGGGTCGGTCACCATCCATTCTTCTCCGTCGTTTGTCTGGATAGCCGGAGGAGCAGTGACCATGGATAAGGGAGCCTCGGGCCCGGTCACGATATATGGAAGCACCGTCCTGCTCGCAGGAACGTATGCCGGAGACGTGCACGTGACAGCGTCTGACCGACTCTCCCTTGCGCCGAACACCGTGATTCGCGGCAAGCTCAAATACGACGCGCCGCAGCAGGCCGACATTCCGGCAAGCGCCACGGCGGCGGGCGGCGTCGAGTATACGGGAAAGTCGTTTCTCCCGACCGTACAGGAAGCGCGTACCTTTGCGCTTGCGGGCGCGGGCATCTTCTTCCTGGTGCGCATCCTCGCGTCTATTATTGCGGTCGGCGTTATCGGGGGAGTTTTCCCCTCGTTTGCACAAATGGTCGCGGACGCAACGCTCTCGCGCTCGTCGAGCCGCTTCGCGCTCCTTGCGCTCCTTGGGTTTGGGCTGATGGCGGCGACGCCCATCCTCATCGTGCTTTTGCTCGCGACCTTTGCGGGCGCAGGACTCGCCTTCATCCTCATGGCGGCGTACGCGCTTTTTCTCATGCTTTCGTTTATTTACGCAGCCGTCATAGCGGGCGCGGCGCTCGCGCGCGGGGTCGCGAAGCGCCCGCTGTTCCTCTGGCGTGACGGCGTGTTCGGCATGCTCGCGCTTTCTCTCATCGCCCTCATCCCCGTCATCGGGTGGATTGCGCTCCTTGTCATCATCGCGGCCGCAGCGGGCACGCTTGCGTCGCTGTTTTACCACGCGGCATTCGCGCGCGAAGACGCGCTGCCGATCGAATGACGCCAGCCACCATTAGGGAACGGAAGCTGCGCGCGCGCAAATTGGTCGCGGCGCTGAAAAGAATGCATCCGAAGCCGAAAACGGAACTGCACTATCGTACGCCGATGCAGCTCGTCGCCGCGGTGATGCTCTCGGCGCAAACCACCGACAAGTTGGTGAACAAGGTGACGGACGAAGGGCTGTTTGCCGCCTACAAAACCGTGGGGGACTTCGCGGATGCCGATTTCGCGGCGTTTGACAAAGAGATACGTCGCGTCACTTTTCACCGGAACAAAGCAAGGGCGATCATCGGGACGGCCCAGAAAATACGCAAGGATTTCAAAGGAAGGGTGCCGAAGACTGTCGCGGAACTTATCACGCTGCCCGGCATCGCGTATAAAACGGCCAACGTCGTGCTCGGCGAGCTGTACGACATCTGGGAAGGGATCCCGACGGATACCCACGTAAAGCGATTCGCGAAGCGGTTCGACCTCACGGATCAGAACGACCTTACGAAAATCTCAAAAGATC
>CAYYYQ010000105.1:0-3708 GCA_964475915.1 uncultured Candidatus Saccharibacteria bacterium | reverse complement strand
CAAACAGCGCGACGCTTTCTGCCGGCGGGTCGTTCTCTTCAGCGACGGCTTCGGTAAACGCAGGCGGAGAAATAAGGTCGAGTCCGGAAGCATCTGCCACATACGCAAAGATGTCTTCCGTCGCGGCAACCTTGGTGCCGCCGTACTGCTGTTTAATAGCCGTGATCTGATTCTGGTAAGTCGCGAGATTCTTCACGAGACTTTGATAGTTGCGCTCGTAATCGCTCGCGTGGGCCGGGTCGAGGGATGCCATATCGGATTCCATTTGCTTGGCCGCCGTATTCACCACCGCTGGGTCATACCAGATATGGGGATTGTCTCCGTCCTTTTTGCCGACAAGGTCACCGATATGGAGCACCTTCCGCGTCGGATTTGGATTCCCGGCGATAAGCTTGTCGCCCCAGCTGTCATAGCCGACGCCGTTCAGTATCACGTAATCGGCCGCCGCGAAGGTGCGGGCATCGTCGGTGGTGCTTTCGTAATCGTGCGGGTCGGCATTGGGATCTTCCACGATGGCGACGACCTGGGCGTCATTCCCGGCAATCTGAGAAGCGATGCTTCCCCAGAAGTTTTCTCCGGCAACGACGTGCAATCCTTCCCCGGACGAAGAAGTGGGTGCGGGTGCGCGATGCAGCAGGTAGGCTCCCGTGGCGACGACAAGCACGAGGATAATAAATGCAATGAGGGATTCTTTTTTCATAAGGTAAAGAGGGGTTAAGCGCACGCTCGGCACGTACCGAAGAACTCAAGGGTATGGTCGTCAAATACGGCGAACTTTTTCGTACGCTTCATGAGGTGCCGGCGAATGCTTACGTCCGGACACCCTTCGATGTCTTCGACGGTGCCGCATACCACGCACACGGCATGGTGGTGGTGTTCGTCGTCGCGGATAAGTTCGTAGTCGGCGTGCCCGTGGCGCAAATCGACGCGCCGGACGATGCCCGCCGCGGCGAGTGTTTCAAGCCCGCGGTATATCGTCACCGTGTCCATTCCCCGCGCCGCGGCGAGCCGGGTAATCTCGGCGACGCCCACGGGAGCGTGGGCCCGCTCGAGAAGCGTGAGCAATACCAAGCGCTGGGGAGTGATGCGCAGACCCTTTGCGCGGAGTCGTTCGTGATACCGGCGAGCATCCATACCGCGTAGTAAATACCATTTGCAATTATATTGCAACTATGGAACGGGGACCGCCTGCGGTATACTCCGCGCATGCGGTTAAACCAATATCTTGCGAAGCAAGGGTACGCCACCCGCCGCGGAGCGGACGAACTTATCCGGGCGGGAAAAGTGTTCGTAAACGGAACGCGGGGAGAGCTCGGCCAGCAGGTGGGAGAAAAGGACCAGGTCGAAGTGAAGGACTCGCGGCACAGCGCGTACCGCTATTACGCGTACCACAAGCCGAAAGGCATCATCACCCATTCACCGGGCCGGACGGAAACGGACATCGAAACCTTGGTGCGCGAAGAATTGGGCATCCGCGGCGTCTTCCCCATCGGCCGGCTCGACAAAGCATCGTCCGGGCTCATCATCCTCACGAACGACGGAAGGGTGACCGACCGCTTGCTGTCCCCCGCCTCTAATCACGACAAAGAATACGTGGTCGAGACGCGGGAACCGCTGCGCGATTCATTCAAAAAGCACATGCAGGAAGGCGTGGAAATCGAAGGGTACCGCACGAAACCGGCGAAGGTCCGCATCCTCGGAGACCGTTCCTTTTCCATCGTCTTGACCGAAGGCAAGAAGCATCAAATTCGCCGCATGGTCGTCGCGCTCCATAACGACGTGAAGGAATTGAAGCGCGTGCGCGTGATGAACGTCGCGCTCGGCGGACTCCCGCCCGGCGCGGCGCGCGATATCGAGGGGGCGGAACTGAAATCATTCCTTACAGCGCTTGGCCTCTAGCGGCTATTGATACTGGATGAACACGGGCGAGGGCGTAAGATCGAGCACTTCAGACGGAGTCAGCATGCGGGTAGAGGGCGGCTTCAAATCGTTTTTATAAAAGAGCTTGAACCCAGTGAATTCGACCGGCTCCGTAGCGACGACACTCTGATAGGTGTTTATCTTTTTTGCGCCAAAACCCCATCCATCCATGTCCATGACGATTTGCACCTCCGGAAGCGGATCGATGTTTTGGTAATTCGTCACCATGTCCTCGGTAAAGCGGTGGACGACGAGTATTTTCGGCGGAAGGTTATTGTCTTTGACGAGCCCCGCGAGATAATTCGCCGCCCAATTGATGTCGCTCGCGTCCAGGGTGCCGATGACGGTACCGGGCTTTGCCCCGTTATGCATCGCAAATTCCGGATCGAGCGCGAGGTGCACGTTCGGCATGGCAAGATATTTCTCGAGGAGCGGGACTTCCGTTTCTACGGTTGAAAGCCCTACCTGGACGTCGAGCACCACGATGCCATGCGCCTCCGCGGCGAGCTCGATTGCTTTATCTATCTGGCTCTCGGGCATGCGGAGCCGGTACTTGCCGTCCGCGCCCGCGCTCCCCTGGGCCGTCACGGCGATGTAATCAATGGCGGGGATGACCGGCGTCGAGGGGTCGGCCGCTTTCCATTCGTCTACCGCCTCCGTAAGGCGGGAAATCATTTCGTCGGGCGGATACTCCCCGAGCACGCCCATGCCTTTCGAGTAAAAATTGCCGTAATAGGCGACGATGCGATTAAACGGTAAAAGCGCGCCGACATTCGGATATCCCGTGCGCACCGGCCACCCTTTTCCCGGCACGGATACGGTGGTGGTCGCCGTCCCGGGGCGAATGAGGGCGAGGCCTTTGGGGGTGGTCGTCGACGTATCGGTGGTCGTGGACGCCACGTCAACGTGCGCGAGCGCGAGGAGGCGCGCGTTATAGTCGTCCTTGTCGATGGAAGGAGGCGGGGGCGGAGGAAAAAGTTTCGCGGCGAGCGTCGTCGTCGCTTGCGCTTCGGCATCTGCTGGCGTCGTAGCATAGGTATACGCGAAAAACGCGTATCCGCCCGCATACAGGACCGCAAACAGCGCGATGCCTATCAAAATGCCGCGCACCACCGGGTGCGCGCTCACGGCTTTCGCTTTTTCTCGCGGTTTAGCGCGACTCATGCCCCTCAGTGTATCACTACGCAGCGGCGACCGCTTCGAGCGCTTCGATGTCGAGCTTGGTCATCTGGAGCATGGCTCCCGTAACCCTCTTCACGGTATCAATGTCGCCGTCGCTCATGAGTTCTTCGAGCCGTGCCGGCACCACCTGCCACGACACGCCGAACTGGTCTTTCAGCCACCCGCACTGGCCGGTTTTGCCGCCGTCCGCTGACAATTTCTCCCAATAATAATCCACTTCTTCCTGCGTTTCGCAGGTGACGACGAACGAAATCGCTTCGGTAAAGCTGAAAACGGGGCCGCCATTAAGCGCCGTAAAGGGCTGGCCTTCGAGCTCGAACGCGACCGTCATCACCGACCCTTCTGCCTTGCCCGCGAGTTTCTCTGCGTCTTTGTCCGCGTACCGGGCGACGCGATTGACTTTGGAGTGCTTGAACACCGAGGCATAGAATTTTGCGGCGTCTTCCGCTTGGTGGTCAAACCACAGGAACGGCGTGATGGTCTGCATACCGGAGAGTATAGCAAATCGTTATGGAGCAACGGGGCACATGAGGGTAAGTCCCGTGTCCGGGTCGTACGCACGCCGAATGGCGCCGCCCAATGTCGTAAGGTGCACTTCCCCGGCTC
>CAYYYQ010000104.1:0-10758 GCA_964475915.1 uncultured Candidatus Saccharibacteria bacterium | reverse complement strand
GATTTGCGCTCGGGGCCGAGCATGACTTTCTCGATGGAGCGGATGAGATCGTACTGCGTAATTTCTTTGCGGCTTTCGCGCGCGGCGAGAATCGCCGCTTCGTTCATGAGGCTGTAGAGCTCGGCGCCCGAGAATCCCGGCGTGCGCTCGGCAATCACGGAAAGGTTCACGTCGGGGCCAAAGGGCTTTTTGCGCGCGTGGATGTTCAAAATATCCTCGCGGTCGCGGCGGTCCGGCAAATCGATGACGACGCGGCGGTCGAAGCGCCCGGGGCGCAAGAGCGCCGGATCAAGGACGTCGGGGCGGTTCGATGCCGCCATGACGATGACTTTTTCGGTGGGTTCGAATCCGTCCATCTCGACGAGGATCTGGTTGAGCGTCTGTTCGCGCTCGTCGTTGCCGCCCCCTACCCCGCCGCCGCGGACGCGGCCCACCGCGTCGATTTCATCCACGAAAATAATCGCGGGCGCGGCTTTTTTCGCCACTTGAAAAAGGTCGCGCACGCGGGATGCGCCGACGCCCACGAACATTTCAACGAATTCGGAACCGGACATGGAGAAAAACGGCACCCCCGCTTCTCCGGCGACGGCCCGGGCGAGAAGCGTCTTGCCCGTTCCCGGCGCGCCCATAAGGAGGATGCCCTTCGGGATGCGCGCGCCGATGTCGAGAAACTTTTTCGGGTTGCGTAAAAAGTCGACGATTTCCACGAGCTCTTCCTTCGCTTCCTTCGCTCCGGCGACGTCCGCAAAAGTGACGCGCTGGCTGGTATCGGCCGGATCGATCATGCGCGCTTTCGACTGGCCGAAGGTGAACGCCTGCATGCCGGCGCCCCGCACTTGGCGGGTGAGAAACCAGAACAGGACGCCGAGGAAAATGACGGGCAAGATAAAGGGCGCGAGCGTGACGAACCAGAACTTCCATCCGGACTCGCTCGCGTTTTCAATCGAAACGCGCGCGAGCTCGTCCTGCGTCACGCCGTATGCCGCGAGCGTCTGGGGCAAATCGCTCGACGGATCTTTTTGCGACGTTTTCTCGGCGCTCGATACGTAGGTGAGGTCGAGCGAATCTCCCGACACCGTAATCGATTGGATCGTCCCCGCTTTTACGTCTGCCGCCACCTGGGAAATGGGGATGGTCGGTTTTTTCGTCCCGCTCGTCGCGATGAGCGTATACGCGCTCATGAGGAGCAGGAATATGAGGATGGTCGAAATGAGGTTCCCCGTGAATCCGGGGCCCTTCGGCGAGAGGAATTTCCGCGGGTCGCGGGGGCCGCGCGGGCGGCGTTTTTTCTGGGGTTCGGTTGGGGTGGGTGACATGGTGATTGCACTATACAATGGAGGCTGTAGTCTTCCAAAGCATGGCCCCCTTAATTGAATACAAGAAAGCGGGAATTAAATATGAACGACTCGAGGAATTCGAGGCGGGCCTCGAGCTCTACGGCTATGAAGTGAAGGCTCTCCGCGCAAAGCAAGGCTCGCTCGACGGCTCCCGCATCGTGGTGCGCGGGGGCGAGGCCTACCTTGTGGGAGCCACCATCCCGGCCTACCAGGTCGCAAATACCCCCGAAAGCTACGACCCCGCCCGCACGCGCCGACTCCTCCTCTCCAAGGACCAAATAGCCCATCTCGGCGACGCAGAGGAAAAGAAGGGGTTGACAATAGTCCCAATAGAGATGTATAATAATGACCGGCTCATCAAGGTCCGTATCGCGATCGTTCGCGGCAAAGGCAAGGCCGACCGCCGCGAAGATCTGAAGAAAAAAGACGCGAATCGTGAGGCCGAGCGTATACTGAAAAATCGATAAGTCCCGGAGAGCGCAAGGAACTTCTTGCCTTCCCCGGGGGTGATCGGCTTCGACATCCTGTACCTTGAGATACGTGCGACGCAGTGCACTCCCGCTCATCACTTACAAACTGGCGGGAAACTCTACCTGCAAACAAAACCGCAGGCACGAAATCGCCTTACTTTGCGGTAAACGACTTCGTGTTCGCTTACGCGTAAACGCTTCAAGCGTTCGCCTAAGCGACATCTCTGCCACCGGGCACTTACAGCCGGAGCAGTGGGTGTAATTCTCTGTAAGATCGGTTCGTAGTGCTCCCGGACTACGACTTAAACAACGGGATCAAAGAGGAATGGTTTCGTTCTGGTTCTTCGCATCCTCTTGTAGAACAAAATCGGAACTATGCGTCGTAGACTCGTACTCAAGACCAGGTTGGACGGGGGTTCAATTCCCCCCACCTCCACATCTAACGAATTAGGGTTATCGATTTGCTCAAAAAGCCTTAGAACAGGCGACAAATGAGCAGTTCGATAGCCCTTTTCGCGTTCATAGACGCTGGTTTGAAAAAGCAGCCAAGAAGAATACAAGTCGCTGACCTAACCAGTCGCGACTTTTCTTTTTACCTAGTGGATTACCCGTACTCATTTTGATACCCACTCATCTGCGATTCGTAGGAAAAGTAATGAGGATCTAACCGCGCGTATCCAGTTCCACAGATTAGACAAAACCGCCTTCAAGGGCGGTTTTGCGTTGAGCTATACTTTAATTCATGAATCGCGAGTCACACTCCTCAGGTTCGCAGGAATCTATAGGGCATTCGGAAAGTGCAAACGAGAACAATTATCCGACTCTTCCAGGCGCAGAGTACTCATTCCATCAGAAACGTTTCGCTGGAAAAGCAGCGAAAGAAAATGAGGGGAGACTTGCCCAGCTCAAAGCACGACTCGGTATTGGTTCACCCGTAACCGCTGTCGACATGGCACATGAAGAGGCGCTCCGTGATGATGCAGATTTCGAATACAGGCAATCCGCAGAATTTAAGAAGGAATCAGCGGCGCTACAACCGGTAATGGAGGAGATGTTCGCGAAGCGCGATCTGTCTCCTGAACAGACTGCTGGTATACGAATCCTGAAATATGAAGGCTGGGGTGGCGCGAAAGGAAATTACGGAATAGGACAGGATATAGCGCAGAAATACCTAGGACTCGATAAAACCATTGACGTGTATATCGGCGACTCTGCTGGCGCAGGCAACGTTGCGCAAGCGGCGACAGGACATCCCGAACGCGCGGCTGCCTCATGGATTGAGGACTGCACCGGGAAAGACTTCTTTGACCCATCGAGGATTACAAAAGGAGTAAAAGGAATTATTGATAACAGCAAGGCGGCATCCGGGATGCGCGAACGCGGTGGCAAGAAAGAAGTTGATGTTGACGCGCTTCTCGCCACGCCCGCAGAAGTATTCGTAGGAGCAACTAATCGGACTACCGGCACATATGAGCTTCTGGATCTCAAGACAGTAAATATTGATTCCGCGACCGGTCGACCAGACCCGGTCGCGGCACTTGAAGCTTCTGCGGCGTTCCCCATCATTGGAGAAGCAGTGGAGGTAAATGGCAAAAACTACTGGGATGCGGCGCTTGCCGAAGACAAACAAAAGTGGAGGGAGATTATCAAGCGCTTCAAGCCAACGAGTATTTTGATTCAGCCGAACCTCCCTTTCGATCCGAACGCTCTTAAAGACGTTGACTTCAGCAGCTTTGGCCAATGGAGCATGAGTCCCTTCGTTCGGGGCGGAGCTCCGAACCTGACCGGCGAGAAACAGCTTGGCTCATACGAGAGGAAAGAGATGATTTATCGATTTTTCAAGATAAAGGAGAATATGCGACTTTTTTTTGAAGAGATCCAGAGAGAAACGGGAGTGAAGGTTGGCATTCTTTGGCCTCCAGACCAGGGACTCAGCAGTTTGCCTGGCGATCCAGACAGCCTCAAGGCTGCGATTTATGAATCAGCTCGCGCTACGATCCGTACGTTCGGTGGTGAAGAACCGCACTTCCTTCCCATACTCCCTGAGGAAGTTACGGATGAGGATATGGGCACGAAGCCGCTTGCAGCGTAGTGTTCTTGTCATTCCAACACGTTCTTAATGGGCTATTCGCGAGAAGAACAAGATAGGCCTTAAACATGTACTCTACTTATCTTTGCTACATTCTCTTTGATTCCCCGTCACCTCTTGCGAGGCCTCTTGGACGCTGCTTGGTGGTGCTATGATGCCCCTATGGAAACAACATCTGAAGGAAAGCGGGACGAAGCCCTCTCGTTTCTCGTGGGCCACACGAACGGCGTCCTCTCGACGGTATCGCCCGAAGGCCGGCCCCGAGCGCGCCTCCTCTATTACGCGTGCGACGACTCGTTCCAAATCTATTTCATTACGCTCGCTCATACGCGGAAAGTCGCCGACCTGGCGCAGAATCCCCATGCGGCGTTCGTCGTTTCTGAAACGGATGCGCCCCGCACGCTCCAGCTGGAAGGAACCATTACGGACCTTACCGACACGGCCACCATCGATCCCACGCTCGCGGATTTGGTGAACGTGCTTATGTCCAATACGAAATACGGCGCGCCGCTCACCCGCTTCGATTCGAGCACCCTGAAGTTCTATCGGCTCACGCCCGACTGGGTGCGCTGGGGCGACTTTACGTTCGGACGCGGCACCGACGCCGTGCTCACGGAAATCAATCCGAAAGAAGCGTCTTAGCGGTTCATGGCCGTTACCGCGAACTGAAGGACGGTAGCGAACGATACCCAAAGGAGATACGGAATGTTTGTCCACGCCACCCACGGAGCGATCGGATACACCGCGATAAGCGCCCAGATAAGCGTCGCGAGCACGAGCAGAATATCGATCGACGCGAGCGCGAAGTTCCGCAAGCGGAATTGGATGGGGGTGAACGCGAAGTTGAAAACAAGGTTGAGTACGAATGGGAAAAGTACGGAAAATGGAACGCTCTGAGCGCAGAACGAATATCCAACGTACCCGAAAGACACGGCGATAAGCAGGTACAGCACCGTCCACACCGGCCCAAATACCCGCGCGGGCGGGGCCCAGGAAGGCTTGCGGTACTGCTCGTAGTGCGCGGCCGTGCGCATGGCGTTATTCGCTCGTCGTGCCGTCGAAGTGATCGCCCGTATCGGCCTCTGCGTCGGCTTTCGTCTTATGGATGGTGCCGTCCTTATGGTCGGGCGGCGCGTAGAGCGTGTAGAGCTTCATGGACTCTGTCGCGGAACCGTTCACGATGTTGTGGCGCGTGCCTTTGGGGACGATGATGGCCGAGCCGTCTTTAATGTCGTGCGGAACGCCGTCGAGCACGGCTTGCCCGCTTCCCTTTTCAACGCGGATGAACTGGTCGAGGTCGTGGACTTCTTCTCCGATGTCTTCGGAAGGATTGAGGCTCATGACGACCAGTTGCACGCGTTCGTCCGTATAGAGCACTTCCCGGAAGTATTCGTTCGCAAGCGAACGCGACTCAATATCGGTGACGTATCCTTTCATGCCTCTATGATACCATCCAAATTCTATTCTCGCCCACAAATCATTCTTCTCAACGCTGGAATAATATTAAAATCTAAATAGCTTCCACTCGCAATCTTTGAGAAGCACGAGCTCTAGATCTTGAGCGGTCTTTCTAAGTACTTCAACTGCACCGGGAGCGGGCGGCAGTTCTTTGCTTTCGTAATGGCAAACGACGCGAAGCGGAATAAGTCCAAGCCCTTCGCGCATCACATCTTCTGAGTGCGACGCACCGTAGCGAGCAAGGGCATAGGCGCCTGCTGATGACCCGGCGATGGTCTTCCCTTCTATCAAGGGAGTAAGGTCGGGATAGGTACGCAGTACCGCAATAAGTTTATTTGTACTCCCGCCGTGAAAATAAATAGCGTCTGCTTGCTTTACCTGTTCAAGAAAGTGTTCTTTGGTCGCATGTACAAAAGTGAATTCCTTTCCATGAGCCTGTTCGAGTATCCTTCGAGATTGATCTTGAAATGTTGCGGTTGTGTCCTCTTCCCGAGAAGCAAAATAAACCATCAAGGCGTCTCCTCCATTTGGAATATCACGAGCGAATTCTTCAAAGAAGGACCTGTTCGACTCATTCTCTTTCCGCGTAAACCCTCCATGCAGAATGAACTTGGTCATGTCAATTTACTTTGTGTTGATCCGTTCCCGTTTCAAGTACATTGAGAAGCGACTTCGTAGCCATGTCGCTTGTAAGTTTCAACTCGGTCACCGTATTGAAAGCGTTGGATCCGTTAAACGAATACCAGGTATGCAAAGGAAGCTTCTTAAATGCTTCGTTCTTTGCCGGATTATCTGAAGCGGCTCGTATCCGACCGCTTTCCAGTTCTCTAAGAAGCGCATTTTCGTTTACGATTCCCGGATGCATGAACGAAACCAATAACGCTCCGTCCTTCATGCACGCCAGCTCTTTTTCACCTATAAAATCGGTTCCCGCGTCTTTAGAAACACACAAAAAGAGGATGTCGCTTTCTTTGAGAAGGGTGTCGAATTCTTTCTGCTCTAGACTCGTCTCAGTATGGTCATGCTTGCTTGAATACGAAATAGAAGCCGGGCGAAAGGGGGCAAGCATTTCCGCAATATGCTTTCCGATCCGGCCGAAACCGATAATTCCGACCTGCTGATTTTCAATGCCTTTAGTGGTCATGAAATCTTTCTGCCCGACGCGACCGAGCTCAAAGAATCCCCGATTCATCGCTAGTGCCATACCAATTGCCCACTCTGCTACTGCATGCGTCGGTCCATCTGGTGCATTCGTGATTGCAATACCCTTCTTTGTCGCATGCTCCCATGCGGGAATAAAATCCTTGTAGCCAATCCCCGTTAAAGAAATGACTTTAAGCTCGTCAGCGGCGTCAATAATTTCTTCAGTCACATGCTCGATTCCTCCAAGGATATAGCCGACCTTTCCTTTTATTGCCGCCACGAGTTCCTCCGTTGAAGGATTAGGTTTATCTATTCGCTCAATTTCATAGCCAGCAGCGCGAATTTGTGCCTCGTGTTCGGCGAAAATAAAGAGCGAGTCCGTGACGAGGATGCGTCCTTTCATACGCTGAGTATAGCCCAGATCCAGAGGGCGGATTACTTATTGAGGGTGACGGACGAAGCGATGTTCTCCACAAACTCGGGCGAGGTGGTGCCGACGAGGATGAACGAAGAGAACGTCGGATAGACGAAGATGCCAGAATACCGCTTTGTTTCGCCCTGGTCCACGGGCTTCGTCGTATCGAAGACGTAAATCGGCGCATAGGTGGAAGCGGTGGTGGTGCCGGTCCTCAGATTTTTGTGCGTAAGCGTAAGCGACACTTCGCTGCCGCTCAGGCCGCTCTCTGCCGTAAACGGCGTCACCACCGGATTCGAGCAGGTAATGCTTTCTCCCGATGCGTCCGAGCCGCAAAGCTGCGCGACCTGCTTTTTCATAAACGCGTCGAAGTTTGCCGGCGCCGCGGACTGAAGGTCGTTCTTGTATTCGACGACGTCGACGAGCGGGATGAACGTGCTGCCCGCGGTGTCGCCGACCGACACGACTCCGGTATCGTATTCGCGCACTTCGTCCACGCGGGGATACGTCACGGTGAAGTGGCCGCTCGCAAATTGCGTTGTTTCAGGGACGGGACGCGGATAGAGAATCCACGCGCCAATGAGGATAACGATAACGCCGATAAGGGCCCCGATGACTATCTGGTGCTTTTTCGAAAGACGGGAAAGGTATGGCATACGCCCTATCTTGCCGGGGAATATGAAAGAACACAAGTGCCTTCATGAAGCGTTCACGGCCCATGGTGCAAGGTGCGGGGGCGCAGATCGGGCCTCGGCCCGCCGGCGCAGAGAGACCTAACCATCACCCTATGAACACGAATGAAAGCAACCTGGCCTGGTGGATCGCCGGCATCCTCCTTGTCCTCCTTATCATCGTCGGATACCTCTGGCTTTCAAAGCCTGATTTGAACACCGTGCTCCAAAACGGACATGCGTCCATCGCTGCGGAGCGCGACCAAATCCAGGCGGACTGCCAGGGGCCGAACATGAATAAAGATGCCTGCAACCAGGACCTTTCCGACCTTGCCAGCATCCTCCAGGAATTCAGAGCGAATGTGAACGCGGCCGCAACAACGACCCCGACCGCGGGCACGCCATAAAACGCAAACTAACAGAGGAGCGACCAAGCCCCGCCGATTTATCCGGCGGGGCTTCGCGTCATCAGAACCAGGAACTCACGGCGTCACGCAGATCGGAAGCCCAGTCGACGAGCTTGCTGAGCGGCGGCCAAAGGGCTACGGCGAAAAGCAAAACGCACGCCACAACTGCCATCATGCTGAGCAGGATTCCGAGCGCGCTCGGCTCCTGCTCGGCCTCGAGCTGCCTCACTTGATGCTCCTCCTCCTGACTCAGTTGAGTCAAATCTGTTCTATATGTCACTCTCTTCTCCCTTGAACGAACACGAAACTACCTTATCACGCGAATCGGAAAAATGCTTGTGAATAGGCCGTTTGCGTGGTATCCTGTGGGTACACACGCTTTGGCAAACGAACCCGTCCGCATCAATCGAGAAATCCGCGCGAAAGAGCTGCGCGTCATCGGCGCCCAAGGAGAAAACCTGGGCGTGATTTCGCTTGCCGAGGCCCTCAAAGCGGCCGAAGAGGCCGGACTCGACCTCATCGAAATCTCTCCGAACGCCGTCCCGCCCGTTGCGAAAGTCACGGATTATGGTAAATTCGAATACGAACGGAGCAAGAAAGAGAGCGCCGCACGCGCAAAGGCCAAAGTCTCGGAAACCAAAGAGGTCCAGATCAAGGTAGGCACCGGAGACCACGACATGCAGTTGAAGGCCCGCAAGGCCGCTGAGTGGCTCGCCGAGGGGCATCGGGTGCGCGCGGAGCTGTTCCTCAAGGGCCGCTACAAGGGAATGGATGAAGCGTTCCTCCGGACGCGGCTCGAGAAATTCTTGCTCCTCATACCGTACGCGTACAAGATCGCCGATCCTATCGCGCGAAGCCCCAAGGGCTTCGCCGGAGTCATCGAGCGGGACATGGCGGCCCAAACAAAGCGGGAAAAAGCGCAACCAACCGAACCAACACTATGAAAACCAACAAGTCATACACCAAGCGCGTCCGCGTCACCAAGACGGGCAAGCTGATTGCGCGCAAGCCCGGGCAGAACCATTTCAACGCCAAGGAGCGCGGAAGCACCAAGGGCGCGAAGCGGCGCTCGGTATCGCTTGCGATAAGCAACCGGGCTCGCCGGCGCTTTTTCCCCGGTGCCTAATTATTTAGGGTAATTATTTTCGTATGTCACGAGTCAAAGGAGGAGTCATCGCCGCAAAACGCCGCCGCAACATATTGAAGCGGGCAAAGGGATACCGCGGCATCCGATCGAAAAAGGAGCGCTTTGCAAAAGAGGCCCTGGTCCACGCGGGCAAATACGCGTTCAACCACCGCAAGGACAAGAAAACCGACTTCCGCCAGGTGTGGATCGTGCGCGTGAATGCCGCCGTCCGCGAAAATGGCCACAAGTCGTACAGCCAGTTCATGAGCAAATTGAAGAAAAGCGGCGTGCAGCTCGACCGCAAGGTGCTCGCGACGCTCGCGAAGGACGCTCCCGAAGTCTTCGCCCGCCTCGCCAAGCAAGTCGCCTAACGGCTCCCTTTCACAAAACCGCCCCGGAGGGGGCGATTTTGCTATATGCGGCGGACAGCGTCTTTGGTAACTTCCCAAGTCTCGCCATACCTCGGCACCACGGCTTTGGCGCCGAGGTAATCGTGGATGCGCTGCGCGAGGAATCGCGCCGCAGAGGGCTCGCCGAGCGCGGTAAATATGACTTTCGGACGCCCCGAAGGGGCCCCGTTGGGGCTTTTCGCGAGGCACGCTTCGGCAAACCGGAGGAGCTCGTCGCGGTCGGCGTGCGCCGACCACCCCTCCATGCTCGCAACGCGGGCGCGGAGCGCGATTTCCCGGCCCTGGATGCGAATGGATGGCGCCCCTTCTTGCATGAGCCTTCCTGGGCTCCCGGGAGCCTGGTACCCCACGATAAGGAGCGTGGAAGCAGGGTCGGAAAGGTATCGCTCTTCCCAGCGCCCGATGCGGCCGCCGTGGCTCATGCCCGCACCCGCAATAATAATTTTTGGATTCTTGGTTTCCGCGATGGCGTCGGACTCGGCGCGGGAAAGGGTCTTCGTAAGAAACGAGAACTCGAAAAGACTGTGCTCGCGCTTCATTTCGCCCTGCGCTTCCGGCTTAAAGTATTCGCTCCCCCACTTTTCATACGCTTCGGTCACGTGAATCGCGAGCGGCGAATCGAGGAATACCGGGATTTTGGGCAGCGTCCCGGTCGCAAAAAAGTTCGAGAGCTCGTACAGCATGAGCTGCGTGCGCTCGAGGGAGAAGGCGGGGATAAGGATGGCGCCGCCGCGGCTGATTGCTTCTTTCAAAATGTCCCGGAGCTTCCCCACCCTGTCGTCTTTATCAGGGTGCACGCGGTCGCCGTACACGCTTTCCATCACCACCGCGTCCGCATCCGTCACGGGCTCCCAATTCGGCAATAGCGGCGACGGGCTATTGCCGATGTCGCCCGTGAGCGCTACGGCCGTGCCGTCGGCGCTCCGGATGCGCACGCTCGCGGAGCCTAAAATGTGGCCGGTATTCCGCAAATAAAACGACACGCCGCCGCCAAGCGGCGTTTCCTCGTGATACGGCACGGTTTCCGTCATCGAGAACAGTTTCGATACGTCGGTATCGTCGTAGAGCGCGGGAAGGCCTTTGCCCTGCGCGTCCTCGGCCAAAATATGCGCGCTGTCGCGCAGGATGAGTTCTGCGAGGTCGCGGGTGGGCGGCGTCATGTATACGCGGCCCGTAAATCCGTCGCGTACGAGTTTCGGCAGCCGCCCCACATGGTCGAGGTGCGCATGGGT
>CAYYYQ010000103.1:0-12398 GCA_964475915.1 uncultured Candidatus Saccharibacteria bacterium | reverse complement strand
TAGCCCCCCCGCCGGGCAGGCGCCGCGCGCGCGGCGGCGGGGCCCCCGCGGCCTCGGGGGTGGTTTGGAAGACGCGCTTCCCCAACCGCGCGGCGAGCCAGAGCATGACGCCGCCGGTATCGTGGTTGTACCAAAGCGCGGCCGGGATGCGCGAAAGGCGCCAATACCACCCGGCGAGCACGAGGTACTCCGGATTCATGTGGACGAACACCGCGTCATAAGAGCCGCGCGCGGCGCGGAGCGCCGAAAAGAACCGGAACGCCGTTGCGAGTCGGGACGCCCTTCCCCGCTCTTTGCGGAGCGAGTGCACCCGGACGTTTTCGGGAAGGTCGTGCGCGCCGACCCCGAGCGCGATGACTTCGATGCGCGCGAAGCGCGCCGCGAGCGCAGCGACCCAGTCATGGAAAAAGCCGAGGTATGGGTCGTCTCGGTCGAGGGTTTGCGTGACGACGAGGAGTCGCAGAGAGGGAGCCACGATGCCTATGATAACCCCTCTAGCCCGCCGCCGGTTTCCGGGCGACCTCGGTCAAAAAAGCGAGGAGTTTCCGCCCGAGCGGCTCGGGCGAAAAGAGGCGCGTCACTTTTTCATGCCCGGCGTCCGCGAGCGCCCGCGCCCGCTCCGGGTCCGCCGCAAGCGCTTGAATCGCGGCGGCGATGGCTGCGGGCGTGTTCTCGACGAGCATGAGGTCCCGCTCGTCGAACTGCTCGCGAATGGCGGGGGTGTCCATGGTAATGACCGGCTTCCGGAGCCCCATGCCTTCGTACACTTTATTAGGTATCACGCGCCGCGCTTTTTCGGTGTCGCCGAATATGCCGAGGATGGCGTCCGCTTCCCTCGACCGCGCGGCCACTTCTTCGACGGGCAGCCGGCCCACCTGCTCGACGTTCGTGAGGCCGTATCTTTCTATGATGGCGTTCACTTTCTTCGACAATTGGCCGGAACCGATGAAACGGAATCGGATGCGTGGATTATTTTGCAAAAGGTGCGCGGCTTCGGCGATTTTGTCGACGCCCTGGAGCGGAATGTAAAATCCGTGGAAGCTCGCGAGGAAGGTGCCGTCCGGCGCGCGGGACGCGCCTGGATGGAAAAGGTGGTCTTGGATGCCCGTATAGACGACTTCCATCTTCCCCGCTCGCACGAAGGGAAACCGCGCCCAATACTTCCGGTGCTGCTCCGTGTCCACGATCAGGTAGTCCGCAAAAAGCGCGGACGCCCAATCGAGGAGCCACAATTTCCACGCACGCGGGTGGTACGGCGGGACTTCTTGCCGGTCGTTTACCACCGCGTCGTACATGGAATAGAGCGCGTCCATCACCACCGGCTTTCTCGATATGAGCTTCGCCCAGATGACCGGCATGGTGGACGGGTACGCGGCGTACACGAGGTCGTAATCGTTACCGAGAGCGCGCAGCCCGTCCCGCAACTTCCGGTGCCGCGCGGGATCGCGCCAGTCGGCGCGGACTTCGATAATGTCCGCGCAGAGGGTGCGCAGCCCGCGCATGAGAATGTCGTTTCGCGGATAGCTGGGGTCGTAGATGCCGAACCAGCAAATCCGAAGCGGGGTCATAGAACGTCTTTGATGCCGGCCTCGAGCTCGACGGTGGGCTTCCAGTTCAAAACCGTCGTGACCGGCTTCGGGTCCTGCACGATGTGCTTGATGTCGCCGCGGCGCTCGTCGATGTAGACCACAGGCGCCTTAAACAATTCCTTTACCACGTAATTCATGGAAACGTTCCGGCCGGTGCATACGTCGAGCGCGGGGCCTTGATAGTCGCTTTCCATCGCGAGCAGGTTGGCGCGCGCGATGTCCGTCACGTGCGTGAAATCGCGGGTCTGCTCGCCGTCGCCCGTAATGTTTACGTGGCCCTGTTCCCGGAGCGATTTGCGGAACGCCGCAAACACGTTCGGGCTCGGGCCGTCTTCGCGCTGGCGCTTGCCGTACACGTTCGAATACCGCAAGCATACGTTCGAAAGCCCGTAGAGTTCCGCGTATACGTTTGCGATGGCTTCCATCGCAAGCTTCGACTGCTTGTAGGGCGTTTCCGCCGCGTACACGATGTTCGACGAAGAAAGCACGACGCGCTTCACGCCCTGTTTGCGCGCCGCTTCGAGCACGTTCACCGACCCCATCACGTTCGTTTCGTACGCGAGGATTGGGTCGTCGACGCACCACGGCGTGCGCGCGATGGCCGCCAAATGGAATACGCCGTCCCGGCCCGCAAAATGCGATTCTATGGCTTCGAGCTTGCGAATGTCCGCGTCGACGTAGGTCGCGCCCGGATTTTCGTTGTCTCCCGACAGGCGGTTGTCGAGGACGAGCACTCCGTGCCCCGCCGCGACGAGCGCGTCGACGACGTGCGAACCGATGAATCCGCGGCCGCCGGTAACGAGGTAGTTCATGACGAAGTGGATACTGCTATGCCGCGATTATAGCAGAATTCCGAAGGGCCAAGAGGGCTAAATTTTGCTACTATTTGGCCATGCTCGAAACCAAAACCTCGTCTCTTTATTATGCGATGGCCGAGAAAGAGGGGAAATTCGATGGTACTCCCGCGAAGGAGATCGTTGCCTTTCTTCGGGAACAGATACGCGCGGGAAGCAGCGTACTTGATATCGGGTGCGGCGTTGCAGGAATCTTGACGCAACTGCCCGATGCGTTTCATTACCAGGGACTCGACATTTCTGAATTCGCGGTACAGGACGCCGAAAAGGCTTGGAAAGAACGGCCGAATACCGCTTTTGCGCAGTCCGACCTCCATAGCGTTCCTTTTAAAAATGAGTCGTTCGACATCGTGCTGTCCATAAACTCCCTCGAACACATGCTGAATCCCGCTTCGCTCATGCTCGAAATAAAACGAGTGCTGAAGCCGAACGGATATTTTGTGGTCACCGCGCCCAACTTTGAACTTCCCTTTCAGTCCACGCCGGGACGCAGACTTGCGCCATATTGTTTGCGATACAAAAGCATGTGGTGGCGACTTGGATTTTTCCTTAAACGCCTGTATAGCCTCGCTTTGCGCATGGTGGGCGCCGAGGTGTTTGAGTTGGTGCCCGAAAACATCACCGATAGCAAAGGCATATACGAATATGCCGATGACGACTTGCGCTACCTGGTCTGCTCTTCGACAATCGTCGCTTTTCTCGCCCGCAACGGCATGGCGCTCATGCACTTCTATTCTAAGCCGGTGGGAAGTGCAAAATCCCTCTTAAGGAAAATTCCCGGGCTCACCTATATCGGTACCCCGCTCGGGGCCGTTTTTAAAAGGGTCAACTAAGTAGTGCTACTCGTCCCAGGTGGGGCAGGAACGGCCGCCGCCGATGTGGAGGAACGGATCGTCTTTTTGATAAATGCCGCGCGCGCCCATCCACAAGCGGCTGTAGCGCCGGATGTATTCTCCTTCCTGGCGGCGGCGGCGCGTGGGGCCGTCCGGCAAGCGCCCCGTAAGCGCGAGGGAGTCAAATCGGTAGAGCGTGCAGCTGTTGCCGTACGAGCTTTTCGGCAGCAGCCGATAGCGATGGTGGCGCTCCGGCGTTTCGTACACGCGCGCCGACATCACGCGGTGCTCGATTTTCACCGCCCGATTCCATGCGCGGTAATCATCCGGCGCGCGGCGCTCAAGGCTCACGCATCCGACGGCTTCGTCGCTCTGCAGAATATCGAGCGCGTTCAAGACAAAATTGTCTTTGTATTCGCACACCCAGTCGTCTTCGAGGTTCAGAATGAATTTTCCCTTTGATTCGGCGTACCAGAATGCGTTTATGTTGTAGGAAAGCCCGCGGTTCCGGTCGTTCATGACGACGCGGTCGAACAAAGGATTCGCTTCGGCCCACGCGCGTATTTCTTCGTTCGGCCCGTCGTGGAAAAGAATCACTTCGTGGCGGAAGGTGCCGCCGTATTCGCGCAAATAAGCGGAAAGCGCGTCCGCGGTGCGCGTAAGCAAATCAAATCGGTTATACGCAA
Source organism: uncultured Candidatus Saccharibacteria bacterium (assembly GCA_964475915.1). Taxonomy (GTDB): domain Bacteria; phylum Patescibacteriota; class Minisyncoccia; order Phycocordibacterales; family Phycocordibacteraceae; genus C7867-001. Next base: position 8,436 of record CAYYYQ010000103.1, on the reverse strand, counting down.
ACACGCCGATGGAAACCATCTCTTCCCGCTCGGCGTTCGGAACCCTCCGCTTGGCGCGGGCGCGCGCCTTGCCGCGCTTCAATAGGTCGACCGTGGCCTCGTCGAGAACCAGGGGCCCGGCGCTAGGGCGCGGAACGAAGCGGAACAGTATGCGGGACAAAAGCGCCCACCCGCCCGCATCCGCCCGCGCCCACAAACGGCGGAACGCCGTCCCTGCCGAGCTAAACCCCGGGCGGTATCCCGCTGCCCGGAGCCACGCGCGCTTCCACGGATTGCCGGTCTCGAGCATGGCGCGGAACGCTGCGAGCGTGGTGTCTTCTTTCACCGCGTAGCGCGGCAGGGCGAAAAGGTCCGTGCCCGGCACCACGTCTTTCGAGCGGACGGCGACGGCCGCATGGAATCCCGCTTCCCGCGCAAAGCCCGCGATGCGCTCGTCGTAAGCGCCGTAAGGATACGAAAAACAATCTTGAACGTCGTGGGCAAGGTCGGCGAGCGCGTCGCGCGAGCCTTCGATTTCCCGTTTCGCCTCCGCGTCCGAAAGGCGCGTCAGCATGGGGTGCGTGAGGCTGTGTGGCAAAAGCGAAATGCCCGGTTCTTTGGAAAGCGCCGTCGCATCGGCGCTCGTAAAGCGGTCGATGCCGTACTTGCTTGGCTTTCCCAAAAGGTCGGTCGGCACGAATATCGTCGCCGGGAATCCGTGCTTCTTGAGTACCGGGAGCGCGACCTCGAGGTTATCGAGATACGCGTCGTCAAAGGTTATGGCGACGGCGCCCTCTAGCGACTCTCCCTTCTGCAGGCGGCGCACGAGTTCGGTAAGCGAAATGACGGATCGGCCGGACGCTGCGAGGTGCGCCATCTGTGCTTCAAACGCGGCCGGCGATACTGCCCACGCATAGCCCGTGCCCTCGCTTATCGAGTGGTACGCAAGTATCACCGCCCGGTCGCGCGTTTTCATCGTTTGCATGCGTCAAGTATAAGCGCGGCAAACGCGTCGGCCGTCGCGGCATCGGAAAACCGCTTTGCTTTTTGCTTCGCGGCGGCGCGGCGGCGATCCCACGCATCGGGGTCGGCCGCGACGCTCTCGATCGCGGCCGAAAGCGCCGCGTCGTCGCCCTCTTCGACGAGCACTCCTTCGACCCCGTCGGCAACCAGTTCGGGGATGCTTCCCGTCCGCGTCGCGATAATGGCCGCGCCCGTGCGAAGCGCTTCGGCAATTTGATACGAAAAGCTCTCAAACGAAGCATTGTGGACGAACGCGTCGGCCGCTTCGTACCATCCGCATACTTCTTCGCGCGAACGCCTTCCAGCGAAGTGGACGCGGTCCGCGACATGGTGGGTTTCGGCAAGCGCGCGGAGCGCCCTTTCGCCCGGCCCTTCCCCGACGATGACCAGCGACCAGCGCGGCAGCGCGGGGAGGAGCCGGATGAGCGCGTCGAATCCTTTCCAGGGGACGAGCCGCCCCACCATCACCATGCATGGGTGCGGGGGCGTTTCGCTCGGCGCACTTGCGGCACTCGTGGCTTCGATGCCGTTATAGATAACGCGGAGGTTCTCGGGATTCGCGAGCCACGGACGCACGATGCCGGCAAAATATTCGCTCGGCACGACGACGCGGGCGGCGCCGTTTACGGTGCGGCGTTCGATGCGGCGCAGCCGTTCGACGCGGCTTCCATACCGCTTCGTTTGAAACGCATCGATGCCGTCCGTGACCCCGAAGCGCTGGCGGCCCTGTTCCCATGCGTGATCGCCCGGCACGCGCACGATGAACGGCCGGCCCGCGAAGCGGGCCGCGAGCATGGCCGGGAATCCGACGCTCACGGCGTCTTCCGCGACGACCGCATCGGCGCGAAGCGCCGCGCGCCACGCGAGATACGCGTAACATGCGTGGCGGATGCCGGACGGCAACCGGCGCACCCTCGAGAACGGAAGCACCTCGACCCCTATGCCGCGCGCGGGCAAATCGCGCGCAAGCAGCGCCGCGTGGGTCGCGGGACCGCCGATTTCGGGCGGATACAAGGGGGTGGCGAGCACGATATTCATACGGGTTCTATAACCCCCGCCGTCGCCCGCAGGTCGCGGGCGATGAGGGCCGGCTGGTCAGCATACTCGGCAACTTCGCGCTCTGCCGCTTCGCGGGCGGCGAGCGCGAGCGCCGCGCGCAAATCGTTTTTCTCGATAAGGCGGAGTATGTTGCGCGCGAGCGCTTCGACGTCTCCCACTCTCGAAACCAAGGCCGACGTTTCGGGAACGAGCACTTCTCCCACGATGCCGACGTCGGTGGTCACGACGGGCACCCGCCCGAGCGCCGCTTCAAGGAGCGAGAGGCCGTACCCTTCGTACGCGCTCGCGGATACGTACGCCTGCGCGCTTTCCATGAGGCTCCATCCGTCCGTGCGCCAGCCCAAAAAACGCACATGGTCGCGCAGCCCGAGCGCGCGGGCCCGGAGCATGAGCGCCCTGCGGCGGCTCCCCTCCCCCACGATAAAAAGCCCCACGCCCGGATACTGCCGGCGGACGAGGACGAGCGCCGCGAGAAGGTCTTCGATGCGCTTTTCGGGTTCGAGCCGCGAAAGCGTGATGAGCGAGAACATGAAATCGTTGGTGGGAAGCGGCGTGGGGAGCGGCACCCGCGCGGGGAGCGTCACCGGAATGACGGTGATGGGCGCGTGGCGGCGGTAGCGGCGCGCAATGGCCGTGCGAATGCGCGTCGACACCGCGCGAATGCCAGTCGCCCGGCGGAGCAGAAATCCGGCGCACAAAACGCGGATGCGGTTTTTAACCGAACCGCGCACGAAATAAGGCGAGCAGAAATCCGTATGCGCCTGGAGGTGGAGTTTTGCGTTCGTCCCGCGCGCGGCACACCACGCGGCAACGCCGTACTCAAAGGGGTCCTGCGCGGATACGACGGCGATATCCAGTGCGCGGACCAGGCGGCGCGCAAGCCGCGCGATCGCAATGAGGTGGAGCCCTTTCGGAGCGTGGACCGCGTGCAGGTGGAGCGGGCCGTCAACAGCGTCCCGCCCGTGAAGCGGCGCGCGGCTCACGAGGTGCACTTCTCCGATGTGAACAGCATAGGCGCGCAGCCGTGCGCGCGCAGCGCTTGCAGGGTCGAACAGGGTCGGGTCGTTCGAAAGGAAGAGGGCTTTCACGCCCTTCATTCTACCCTTCTTGTGCTAGATTTGCGGTATGCGCATCGTCGTAGCAAGTCCTCTCTATCCGCCCGACATTGCGGCTCCCGCACCATATGTAAAGGAGCTTGCGACGCGACTTTCGACCGGTCATGAGGTAACGCTCGTCGTGTATGGGCGGCTTCCCGAACCCATCCCGGGCGTACGGATAGTGTCCGTACCCAAAGATCGCCCCGCGCCACTGCGCATGATTCACTTTTTCTTTGCCCTGGTGAGTGCAATGCGGAACGCCGACCGGGTGTACGTCGAAAACGGGTCTTCGGTGGAACTCCCGGCCGCACTTGCCTCGCTCATGACGGGACAGCGTTTTGTCATCCACCGCGGCGATCCTGATGCGCACGTACGAGCGCAAAAAAACGGTGTACGTTCTTTTATCGAACGATTCGCCGAATCACGCGCCGTGTCGGTTGTAGAGGATGCCCCGCTTCCTCGCCCCGAAATCATGCCGCTTGAAGCACCGCCCATGGAAAGCGAAGTAGCCTACGCGGCATCATGGAAACGACACCTCGAGGAACTCGCTCCCCTTCTTTCCCATGCCCACTGACGCACATGCTATTTGGGACGCCTATAAAGACGCGGAACTCAAACGCGTTGAGCCCATCCTGATAGGTCTTGGTTATGCGCTTGACCCCGTGCAAATCCACCTGACGGGCGAACGATACCTTTTGAGTGCGGATAAACTCGTGCTCACCGGCAGAGCGTCAAACGGGGTACGCCTCGTTGTAAAAGCGAGCAGCCAGAGCAAAGGAAGAGCCGAAATCATTCGCGAACATCGGACGCGGCAAGCGCTTGATCGCATCGATTTCGCGTACCTTCCCTTCCGTACTCCGCGCGAACTCGCATTCGTCGATCAAAACGGATTGACGGTGCTCGTCACTGAATTTATCGAAGAGGCACGGGGGTTTCTTGCTCACTCGCTTCAGGAGCAATTCGCACTCTCGCTTAACGCTTTCAAAATGCAGGAAGGGGTGCAAGCGACGACCTATGGACACACGCGACAAGTGCGACGCATTTTTGGCATGAAGCACGCGAGCGACTATCGCTCCGCTTTCGAGAAGTTCGTTTCGAATATCGAGGAACGAGTGAGCAATGATGAAGTCCGCGCCACGCTTGGGCGCGGAGCGGCGTTCCTTACGGATGAACAGGAGAATGTCGAACGCTACGCTGGATTTCTCACGCATGCCGATTTCGTGCCCCATAATTTCCGCATAAAGGATGGCGAGCTTTATTTGCTCGATCACACCTCGCTTACCTTCGGCAACAAATACGAAAGCTGGGCCCGATTTTTAAACTACATGACGCTCTACCACCCCGCCCTTGAAAGGGCGCTCACGGCCTACGTTCGCTTGAACCGAAGCGAGGGCGAAATGAAGGCGCTCCGGGCCATGCGCGTCTATAAACTTGGATTTCTCGTTGATTTCTATGCTCGTTCGCTTGACCGCACGGACGGTAATTTGCGGAGCCTGGCCGAAGCGCGCATCCTGTTTTGGGCCCGCGTCATGCAGACCGTTTTGGACGATAAATCGCTACCCGACGCCGTGCTCACGGCATACCAAATGGAACGCGATGCGCTTCGGGGCGAAGACGAAAAAGCGCGTCAGCGCGCGATAGCGCAACTTTAATCGAGGAGCGTGCGGATGGCGTCGAGGAGCACGTGCCCATTCGCCATGAATACTTTTTGTGGAGCGGCACTCCATGAAAGCTGGTTCCCGCTGGTGTCAGAGTACGCACCACCTGCTTCCGTAAGGATGCCGAAAGCGCCAGCGACGTCGAGGGTCGAAAGCGTTCCATACGCGCCCGCGTCCGCGCGTCCAGCCGCGATATAGCAGAGGTCGAGCGCCGAAGACCCCGTCATGGAGCGCTTTTTGGCATGTTCGAGGAGCTTTCGATACGCCGTCCCCGCCCAATCCCAGAGCGCCGGGTTTCGCGAGCCCGGGCTGTACATCACTTGCGCATCGGAAAGCGCGGTAACGCTTGATACGCGAATCGGATTCCCGTTTAAAAAGGCGCCCTGCCCTCGCTTAAAACTGAAAAGCTCGCGCGTTGAAGGGTCGTATACGGCGCCTACTTCCGGTACGCCGTCATGGAGGAGTCCCACGCACACCGCGTAATGTGGGATGCCGCGCGAGAAATTCGATGATCCATCAATAGGATCGATGGCCCATGCGTAGGAACCGCCTTCAGCAACCCCGCTCCCTTCTTCCGAATAAATCCCGTGATCGGGAAAAGCTTTTTTAATTTCCGCTACGAGAAACTCGCTCACTGCCGCGTCCGTGCTCGTTACGATGTCGCGCGCATTGCCGGCTTTACTACCCGTCGTGAATCCTTCTTCTTGTGCCTTAGCAAGAAGAGCGCCTGCTTCTTGCACTTTCTCGAGGGCGAATGCGTATGGGTCCATGGCCGAATGCTAGCACGAACTTACTTCTCCCACGCCCGCGAGAATACCTCGTGCTCCATTCGGGGAGCAATGCGATCCCAATCGTAGAGCTCTGAAGCGACGGCGTAGGCGTCTCCCGCCACTTCTTTCGCGCGCGCAGGATTAGCCATTACTTCCTGTACTGCCGCGGCAATTTGTTCGGGCGAATCCACGTCGACGGCCCAGCCCGTGGTCGTTTTATCGGGGTTCCGCTTTGCGTCAAAAAGGAAGTCCGCAATGCCGCCTTCTTGCGTCGCTATCATGGGAAGCCGCGCCACCATGGTGGAAAGAAAAGAAATGCCCTGTCCTTCCGACCGGCTCGGGAGTACGAACACGTCGGAAATTTTCCGGTACTTTGCCGTCATGGTGCGGTCGACCTGTCCCGTGAACGTGACGCGATCCTCTACGCCCAGCTCGCTCGCGAGCTTCTCGAGCATGGGGCGGTCAGGACCTTCTCCAACGACGAGATATTTGACCTTTTGTGGAAGCAGCGCGAGCGCACGGATGACCATGTCAATGGCTTTTTGATGCACGAGTCTCGATACGCTTACCATGAAGAAATCCCCGGGCTGTTTACCTACTTCGCTTGTAAGTGCCTCAAGTTCTTCCGCGGGATAGTCTTGTGCCGATGGCATCGAAGCACCATTCGGAATCACGATCACCTCTCCGCGATACCCCCGTTTCTTGGGCCAGGTGGCGAGGTAATTCGATATGGCCTGTACCACGCTCGCCTGTCGGAATCCGGCATCGATAAGTGGAAGAAAGGGTTTGATAAACGCGCGTCCGAACACCTTTTCATAGGGATCGCCATCTTGAAGCGTGAGGATGTGCGGAGCCCGAACGCCAAGCCAATGGGAAAGCGTCACCGGCATGAGCATGTAGGTCATCATGGACCAGAGCGCGTCGAAGTGGAGCGCGCGATTGAGTGAGCGCGCTTTCAGCGCCGCGAGTGGGATGTAGAGCATTTTGGAAAGGTACGCGCCGCCGAATCCGACGCGATAGACTTCCACGTTGCCGATGCGCTCTTTCCGCGCTGCATGCGTATCGAATAGGAGCGTGATGAGGTGGAACTCGATGTCGCTCGGACTAATCCGATCGGTAATTTCTTTGATGGCGACTTCGGCACCACTTACATTGCTCGGGTAATAGGCAAGGCTGAAGATAAGAATTCTCTTCATATCTAAGAACGCGGATGTTCCGTGAGGAAAGTGCCGACGTAGTCCATGAGCGTATGTTCCTGTTTCCACCCCAGTGCGGTGAGTGCCGCGGTATCAAGCGGCGTCGACGGGCGGCTCGTCGTACGCGCAGGCATCATTTCGATGTCGGCATGGAAGAGCTCGGCGAGCTCGCTGGTGGAATAGCTTTCCGCCGCACCGATGCCATATTCGCTTTCCGTTCCCTTTTCGGCGATGAGTATGAGTGCGTTCACGATGTCGGAGACGTGGGTATAGGTGCGTTTTTGCGTTCCGGGACTATTTACTTTGAGCGGCTCGCCCGCGAGGTACGCCTGGCGATAAATTTCCACGACGGTGCCATATTTCCCCGAAAGTTCGCGCGGGCCATATACGTTGTAGAAATACACCACCGTCACGGGGAGGTCGTACCAGCGACGATAATCGAGCGAGAGGTCGCTCATCATAGCCTTCGCAAAGGTATAGGGGGAAAGATGGGGCCCGGGAGTGCCATCCTCGCGCGGATCGGAAAACTTCGTCGAACTTCCCGCGTAGATTAGTTTCGCGCCGCGCTTCCGACAAAAATCGAGCACCGCCGTGGTGCCACGGAGATTTAAATCCCACACGGTTTCCGGTTCGTGAATGCTTTCCGCGACGCGCGAATATTCGCCCAAGTGATACACCAGGTCGGGCGTTTCGGGTATAAGCGCCGCGATATCTTTGGTATGCCCTTCGCGGTATTCGACGCCGGGCACGTGGTTGTCGCGGCTTCCCGTGAAGTAATTGTCGAGGCTCACGACGCGGTGGCCGTCTTTGGCGAGCCGTTCGCAGAGATGCGAACCGATGAAGCCCGCGCCGCCGGTTACGAGGATGAGTTTTTTCTCCATAGGCGCTACCTTACAGGTTTTCCTTGAAAATGCTACGGAGCGCGTCTTCCGGCACTTCAAACGGTTTGGGTCCTGGCGCGGGCGGTTTCGGCGTTTCTCCGGCCGGGGCGGCGGGCGCGGGCGGGTTCGCCGCTTTGACCGCCGCTTGCACGGCGCTTTGCCGTTCTCCTGCTTTTTGCGTGCGCTCTTTATTCGTTTGCTCGGTCATGCGGCGCAAAATGGAGCGCAGATCGTCGGCCGTTTTCTGGGAAGCCTGAGGCATGGGCCGCGCGGAGCTTTGCGGCGGCCGCGTTTCTCGCGGGCGAAGCGCCGGGCGCGGCATGTTCTCGCGTTCCGGCGCATTGCGTACGGGGAGCATCATCTCCGCAGGCGCGGCGGGTAATTCGCGGTCGGGGCGGTCTTCGCGGCGCGGCGCATCCGCGCTCTTGCGCGGCGGGGGCTTCATGCGGAGCGCCGGCGCTTCGTAGGACGGCCCGGATGGTGCCTGGGCCGCGCGCGCGGGCGCGCGGCGCGGCTTCGGCGCGGCCTCTTCGTACGGCGCGTCCGCGCTCATGGACAGCTCTTTGAAAATCGCTTCTTCGATGCCCGCGCGCGGCGCCGAAAATTGCGCGCGGGACGCCTTGATGACCTCGTCGCGATACGCCACGGGCGGCGCCTCGATGGGCGGAATGGTCACCGCGGAAAACGGCGGCGACCCGACGCCGTCGATCATAAGCGTCAGGTAGATTTGGCGAAGCCCCAAGTTGGCGAGGTCTTCTTTCGTGAATTTCGGC
>CAYYYQ010000102.1:0-2371 GCA_964475915.1 uncultured Candidatus Saccharibacteria bacterium | reverse complement strand
TAATTTCGTGATGGCCGAAGAAAAGAAACGACAAGAACATACGCGACAAACATTTGCACGCTACTCGCGCGCAGTAGGCCGTTATCCATGGCTACTGGCCGTGGCGTTCGTCGGCATGATTCTTGCTCAAGCGATAGCGCTCATATCGCCCCTTTATTTACGCGTCTTCTTCAACACGCTCGTTGCGGGAAGTCCGGCCCCGATACTCGTTGCAAGCCTCCTCCATACCCTCATTATTATCGGATCGCTTGCACTCGCGAACTGGATTATTGTGCGCGTCGAATTTGCAGCAATAACGTATATTGACGCAAAGGTAATGCGGGATTTGTATGACACTTCCTTTGACTACCTCATTCGACACTCACATCAATTCTTTGCGAATCAATTCGCAGGCACACTTACTCGTCGTGTAGGGCGTTGGTCTAAATCGTTTGAAACCATTTTTGATGGGCTCATCATGCAGTTCATACCTACCGCTCTTTTCGTTGGAGGTGCGGTCACTATTCTCTTTTTGCGAAATTCGGTGCTTGGATTAGCGCTCCTAACCTGGGTAGTGCTATTTCTGATCGTTCAGGTCATTGCATTCCGCTTGCATCAACCGCTACGCCTTGCTCGCACTGCTCGCGATAGTGAGCTCACGGGCGCTCTTGCTGACGCAATTGGCAACCAGTCCACCATTCTGTCTTCCGCAAGCGCTACTTTTGAAACAGCTCGCGTACGTGAAGTCGCGTTTCGTTGGTATAAAGCGACCGTCGCCACTTGGAATGCCGTTGAGCTTAGCTGGGGCGTGCTCGGTTTTCTTACTGCCGCTATCAATATTGGCCTTTTGTATGGAGCGCTTCATTTTTGGTCGCTCGGTCTTCTTACGGTTGGTGACTTTGTGCTCATCCAAGCCTACCTACTTACGACGTTTGATCGTTTACTCGCGATGAATCGGGAACTTCGCCACTTTACTGAAGCCGTTTCCGATGCGGGAGAAATGGCTGAAATACTAGAAACACCACATGAAATCCAAGATGCTCCACATGCTTCAAGACTTGTGGTCACGGATGCGGCAATACGATTCAATTCCGTCAGTTTTCATTTCACGAAAGAACGCACGATACTCGATAATCTCGATATAGAAATCGCTGGCGGGGAAAAAGTCGCGCTTGTGGGGCCGTCGGGCGCGGGGAAATCGACCATTACGCGCCTCATTCTGCGCTTCTACGACGTAGGGGGCGGCGCGATTACGATCGACGGCCAGGATATTAAAGAAGTAACGCAGGATTCGCTGCGGAATGCGATCGCGTTCGTGCCCCAGGAGCCTATCCTTTTCCACCGCACGCTCATGGAAAACATCCGTTACGGGCGCCGGGACGCGACGGATGCTGAAGTAATCGAAGCCGCGAAGCAGGCGCACTGCTACGACTTCATCATGGCGACGCCCGAGGGGTTCAATACATACGTGGGCGAGCGCGGCATCAAGCTCTCGGGCGGCGAGCGTCAGCGCGTCGCCATTGCGCGCGCCATATTAAAGAACGCGCCCATCCTCATCCTCGACGAAGCGACGTCGTCCCTGGATTCGGAATCGGAAATGCTTATCCAGGACGCGCTCGCGCGCCTTATGGAAGGGAAGACGGTCATTGCGATTGCGCACCGCTTGTCGACCGTGATGAAAATGGACCGCATCATCGTTATAGAAGACGGGAAAGTCGCCATGGACGGCACGCATCAGGAACTCCTTTCGCACGAGGGCGGGCTCTATAAAAAGCTGTGGGAAATCCAAGCCGGCGGCTTCATCGAGAACGACCTCCACGCTTCCGAATAGTAAAAAGCCCGACGTCGCCGCCGGGCTTTCCCAAATTTTTACTTGTCCTTGAACAAGTCGAGGAATTGTGGGCAGTTTGCGAGGCGATGGGATATAAGCTTCACAAACGGGTAATGCCACATAGATTTGCCCGGTTCATTGGCGGCAATCCGCAGAGCGAAAGCCATTCGCTCAGCCGAAAGGCTTATATTTGAAAAAGCAGAGCCCACTGCTTCTTCGAGCTTCTTTATTTCCGTGCCAACCTCATATAAATCGACGAGACAGGTAGCAAACGGCAATGCCTCTTCGTCTTGCCGTGCCGCCGCAAATGCCGTAGCTATCGAAAGCCAAAGCACCGCCCGTGTCATTGGAAGCGGAAACTTCTCCATCCCGGCTTTTCGGTAGTTACGCAACTTCTCGTGTATGTCGAGGGCGAACGTGCCGCGCTTCACCCACTCCTCAAAGGTTTGCGGGAAGGGAGCAATGGCATTAATAGCGGCATTAATGAACTGGGCTCGCTTCTCGTCCTCCTTTGATGGGCACTGCCAGAATAAGCTTGTAAAGTACTTAACAACGTCGGTA
>CAYYYQ010000101.1:0-6944 GCA_964475915.1 uncultured Candidatus Saccharibacteria bacterium | reverse complement strand
TCCGGCGCGGCCGGAACTGCGGAGAGCCTTTCCTCGGAACACGCCCTCGCTCGCGCTTTACGGTGTCGTGCTCGCGGTGGTGGAAGCCGTGAGGTTGAGACCGCCTTCCTCGGTCGTGGTGCTCGTCATGGGCGGGAGCTCGATGACCTTGCCTTGTTCGCTCACGCGCTTGCCCCACACATAGAACGCGCCCACGACGACGATCGCGAGGATGAGCACGATAGAAATCAGCGCGCCGTACGAAGCATTTGGCTGGTTGGGATCCATGTTATGCCGCTTTTTTATCCTCGTACATTTTGCGGCCCCGCTCGAAAGCCGCTTCGGCGTCCGCCTTTCCCGAAAATCCTTTCACTTCCACCTCTTTGTTTTGAAGCTTTTTATACGTCGAGTAGAAATGCTCGATTTCCTTGAGGGTGTGCTGGTTCACGTCGTCTTTGTCCTGAACGTCGTGCCAGCGCGGGTCGTCTGCCGGTACGGCGATAATTTTATCGTCGATGTCGCCGCCGTCGATCATTTTCATGATGGCTACCGGCCGGGCGCGCACGAGAAGCCCCGGGAAAAGGGGATAGGTCGTAAGCAGGATGACGTCGAGCGCATCGCCGTCGTCCCAGAGGGTCTGGGGCACGAAGCCGTAATCGAATGGGAAGTCCTGGCCCGTGTACGCGACGCGGTCGAGGGCGATGAGGCCGCTCTCTTTGTCGATTTCGTATTTGTTGTGCGAGCCTTTATTGATTTCGACGATTACGTTTATTTTCTCTTTCGAGCCCGGATCAATGTCGTGAAGCAGGTTCATATGATTTCGAGTATACCTTACGCCTCGTCCTTCATCGTGTCGGCGCTTTCGTCGCGGTTCTCGTTCTCGTCCGCGACGGAGCCGTTGTCGGTAAAGCGGGTTTCTTCCTCCGCCGTCTTGCTCGCGGCTTCCGGTTCGTCCTCGACAACCGCCGAGTCCTGCTCGGCCGGATCTACGCCGGCTTCTTTCGCCGGGTCGTTTTCAACCGCAGCTTCTGCCGATTCGAGTTCCGCTTCCGCGGCTTTCACCGCTGCGTCGCCCGCGGCGACGCGCTCCTTGGTTTCCGCCATGGTGACCCCTTCGCCGTCTGACTCGGCAACTTCGGTGCCGCCCACCGACACGATGTCGATGTTCCAGCCGGTCAGTTTCGCGGCGAGGCGCACGTTCTGCCCGCCGCGGCCGATGGCCAAGGACTGCTGGTCGTCTGAAACCGATACGCGGGCGCGATGATTTTCTTCGTCGAGTTCGATGTCGATGACCGATGCCGGGGAAAGCGCTTCTTTAATGAATGACTTAACGTCTTCCGACCACTCGATGATGTCGATGCGCTCGCCGCCCAAAGCTGCCATGACGGTCGAGACGCGCACGCCGCGCTGGCCGACGAGCGACCCGACGGGGTCCACGTGGGAATCAACGGATGCGACGGCGATTTTCGTGCGGCTGCCCGGTTCGCGAGCGACGCCTTTCACTTCGATGGCGCCGGAAGCGAGTTCGGGCACTTCCATTTCAAACAGTTGAATCAAAAACCGCGGATGCGAGCGGGAAAGCCGGAGATAGACGCCGCGGAAGCCTTCGTCCACGGCATAGAGGTACGCGCGGATACGCTCGCCGGGGCGGTAGCGTTCGCCGGGAATCTGCTCTTCGTAAGGGATGATGCCCGTCGCGCGGCCGAGGTCGATGAACAGCGCGCCGCGCTCCATGCGCTGCACGATGCCCGAGACGATCTCGCCCTTTTTATGCCCGAATTCTTCGAGAATGGACATTTTCTCCGCCTCGCGGATTTTCTGGATGACGACCTGTTTCGCCGTTTGCGCGGCGATGCGGCCGAAGTCGTCTTGCGGTTCGAGAGGGAACACGATTTCTTCGCCGAGGGCGACGCCGCGCTTAATCATCTGCGCGTTTTTAAGGAGGATGTGCTTTTCTTCGTCAAAGCGGGGGAGTTCGCCTTCCGCAAGCTCGGCTTCTTCGTCGCGGCGATGGAAATGCTCGGGTTCGGGCGCGAGTTCCTCGCCCTCTTCGGGGAAGCGGACCAAGGTTTCGTCCACCACGGTCTTTACCTGTTCAAACGAAACCGTGCCGGTGTCCATGTCGACTTTCGCGCGGACGATTTGGCCGCGCTTTCCGTATTCTTTTTTGTACGCGGTTGCCATCGCCGTTTCGATGGCGTCCACCATGGTTTCTTTGGTAATGCCGCGGTCTTCGAATTCGCCGAGCACCGAGTTTATCGTTTTGAGATCCAACATACTTCTGTATTTAGTTTTTTCCGGCCGCCGTCGCTTTTGCTCCGGCGAGCCAAGCACGTATTAAGTTGTCGCCCGTACCGTATCACTATATAGGAATAGCGCCTTTGGTAAAAAGAAATGCCCGCTTCGCGGACAGTTCCAATAGGCATAAGATACCGTTCTCAGGGTGAAAAGTCAATGGAGTAGACTTGACCTTAATCAGTATATGGTGTATTATCCATAGGTATCGCGATACCGCGGTGATCTTTCCACCCATTCAATTCGCCCTAGGAGGGGCCGCATATCATGAAGAAGGTTCTCATTGGTTTGGCGCTGTGCGTCCTGGCTTCCTCGGCTTTTGCGGCCGATCAGAAGCCCTGGTATGAGCAGCCCAACAAACCCGCCACCCTGAAGGCCGCCCTGGCCGCCGATCGCGCGTTTCTGGGTGCCGGCAATCCCGGTTACCGGATGCACGGCGACCCGAAACTGTGTGCGGCGCTCGCGAGCGTGAAGCTCGCCTGCGACTACAACACCCGGACGACCCTTACCATGTTCCTGACCGTGAACGGCAAGGACATGTTTCCGGCCGAGGGCGGCACCAACCCCTACTACACCCAGCACGATCCCAAGGATGCCTATCCCGATGATGCCTACATCGGGCAGCCCGTCCAGAATACCCTGCTGCGCAAGGCGGTGCTCCGGAACGCCGGCCTCTTCAAGAACGGCAACCTGACGGCCGCTTCCGCCACCAAATGGAGGTAACATCATGAACTGAATGGGAAAACCCTCGCATCGCTTCGGCGCTGCGAGGGTTTTCTTTTATGGCTGCTATACTTTATGTATGCAAAAAGAACTCGAAGACTTGGGACTCTCGGAAAAGGAAGCGAAGGTATATCTCGCCGCGCTTCTCCTCGGCCGCGCGACGGCCGAGCAGCTCGCCAAGCACGCCAAGATCGTCCGCCCCACGACCTACCTCCAAATCAAGTCGCTCATGGAAAAGGGGCTCATGAGCACCTTTGAAGAAGGGAAGAAAACCTATTTCGCCCCGGAATCGCCCGAGCTTCTCCGGCGCCTTCTTACGAGCCAGCGCCAGACGGTCGAGGCAAAGGAGCAGAACCTCGCGAAGCTGCTCCCCGACCTGCTCCGCCAATTTGAAGGCGCCGGCGAGCGCCCCGTCGTCCGATTTTTCCCCGGGAAAGAAGGGGTGACTGCGGTTCGCGAGGAGCTTTTGAAAACAAAAGAAAAGAAAACCTACGTTATCTTTTCTTACGGGCAGCTGTTGAAAATTTATTCAGAAAAGGAACTAGACGAATATTCTCAGCGTCGTAAGCAGCTCGGCATACACTCAAAAGGTATTTACCTTAAAGAAGCGGCTTTTGATAAAGCGGACCTCGACGCACTGACGGAGCGCCGCTTCATGCCCTCCGCGCTCCTTCCACTCACCATTGATATTTCAGTTTTCGACGATAAAACGACAATTCTGTCTCTCGAGGGCACTCTCTTCGGCATGCTTATTCAAAGCGACCAAATAGCCACAAGTCTGAAGGCCCTCTTTTCGTTTCTTTGGGACCGGGCCGAAGGGCCGAAAGTATAAGAAAAGGCCGGAAGCAGGTTAGTACTTCCGGCCCCTTATCCGCGACCTCAATTTTGGGCCATACGAGCTGTCCGCGTGGGACACCTAGAGAGGCACAGTCCTTTTCAGGCGTGAGGCCACGTACTTTTCTTGCGTTCGCTCCGATTGTCGAAGGCGAACGGGAGAAATTTTCAGGCGATCGGGTTACTGGCCGTCGCCAAACAGTTTGGACATGGATTCCTCCATTGAAAAGCCCGCAAACTAAAGAAAACGCGGGTTTGCGGGGTACTTGCCAGGATCAAAGGCTCCAGGCGGCCTTTCCCTAGGAAGGACGGTGCTGTGCGCGTGTCCTCTTCGGGTCACCCGTACCCTATCATTTTCAGTAAATAATGTCAATTTGGATTGTGTGAATCAGTTAAACATAGTCACAGCCGGCTGACATATGGATATCGAATATAGGGCTTATTTACTATACTTTCTCTGGATGATGGGCGTGAATCTGTCACGGATGCTTGACAAAATATGTGCCTAGGTATATACAGCCACTGTCAGGTCTTGCTGACGGGATTCACTGACAGATAAATAGGGAATTCGTGATTCCTCGCCGGGCGCGAGGAAGGCTTCAAGAGGGATACCTGCGGCGCATTTTAATGCCGTACCCCTCGGCTGCCTCTTGCCCGGTATAGGGATTGTGAAAGCAATCCTTAGTTTAACGATCAAATGCCGAAAGGGGGAACCATGGCGCAGATCGTAAGCACCGAGACTGGACACATTCTCGGGACCCATTCGTGGGTTGATGGGTTCAAACCCGTTTCGTGTCCCGTCCGCCGCCTCGACGACAATGAGGCACAGGCTCATGCAATGTGGCTCGAACGCCATATCTCTTCGGAGGCGGGGATTGAATTCCTCGATGCGTGGGTTCTCGGCCGCACGACGCTCTTCCTGGTGAAGTGACGGCGTGTGGGAGTGACTGATACCGGCTTGGCAACAGAACAAGGTATCTGGGTAACGAACACTACCTAGCCAAAAGTGTTCACTCGAGCGGAATTCGTTCCGCTCCTCTATTCGGCACGCGAATGCTTCGCGTGCCGATCGAGTTCGGGAGAATGAGATGGAACATAAGCAAACCTTGTGCCTCATGGAGAACACGGCGGTCGTCGTACTGCGGGTTCCACAAGAGGTTGTTGAAGCGTATGAGGACGATGATGGGGTGGGCGAAGACCCTTTGGCAGACGTCGATCCGCTTCTCGTTATCGAGTGCGCGAGCGACGATCAGGCTATCGGACTTCTTGACGCCATCACCGAATACATGAAGCCGTACGCCAAACTGTCGGACAAGCTGTTTAAAAAGCGACTCATTCGGCGGTTCGCAAACTAGCACTACGGCGGAAGCATGCGCACGCAGGGAAACCCACAACCAAGAGGAGATGACTATGGGCGTACTCAAAATTGCGGTTGGCTATCTGGAAGTGGGGAATGCCCTTTTCACGATAGTGCTCGCCATTTTGAAATGGCGAACCGGGGGATAGACCCCGTCGGAGCGGGGTATCGGCTTGGCAACAGAACCGGATACCAAGGGTGTACAGCGACCCAAGTAAAAGGCTGTAACCACGGGGGAAAATATTTCTCCCCTCTATTCAGCGCGCGAATACTTCGTACGCTGACAGAGATTTCGTTGGCTCAAACAAGGAGAGTTCGAATGAATCAGTGGGTATCGTTCTTTATCGGCACGCCGAAGCGATTTTTGTGGAGCATGGCGCTCGCCTTCGTGGTGTTCGCCGCCATCTTCCCGGGCCTCGCGCAGCGCGCGGTGTTCAATGTGTTGGACGCCTTCTTCGGGGCCCTGGCTCCGCTCGAAGGCCCGCTCATCACCTTGGGCATCGTCGCGTTCGGCTTCTACGTCATTCTGAAGCCGTTCAGGGAGAAAAAGAGAAACAAACACTAGAAAGGAGAGTCATGAGCAAGAAGTTCAAGGTCCGTTCGGTCATTGCGCAAGACCTGCGCACGCCGAAATACCGGCCCCGCGTCGTCCGCTCCAAAAAGCAGTACACGCGCAAAGGCCGCGCCCGCAACCTCGCACAATCCGGTGCGAGGTTTTTCATTTTCCCCGCACATACCATACAGAAAGAGTCCACAGCTGCGCTATACTTTAGTGAGTCATGCAGGTTCCAGAAGCAGAACTGCGCAGCTTCATACTCGATTCGGGACTGGTGTCTCGCAAAGATATCGATGCTGCGGTCGAAACGGGGAAGACACGCCACCAATCGGTTGGCGACGTCCTCGTGTCCGAAGGACTCCTCTCCACCGATGCGCTGCGCCGCATCAAAGCGTACGTGCTCGGCATCCCGTACGTAAGCCTCAAAGATTGGAAGATCCCGTCTGAGGTGCTATCCCTCATTCCCGAACCCATCGCGCGGACGCACTCCATCATCGCGTTCAAAAAGAGCGATACCGAGCTCGAAGTCGCCATGCTCGACACCGAAGACATGCCCGCCATCGATTCCGTGCGCAAGAAAACGGGGCTCAAAATACTCCCGCGGCTCACGAACGAAGAATCCATAAAAAACGCGCTGCTGCAATATCAAAAATCGCTCAAAGAAGAATTCGGCGACATCATCGCGGACGAAGCGGGGAAGCTGACCGTGGTGAAAGAGGGTCCGGGCGAAGAGGCGACCAGCGAAGACCTGAAGAAAATGGCGGAAGATTTGCCCATCGTGCGCATCGTGGACACGCTGCTCCGCCACGCCATCATCCAAAAAGCGTCCGACATCCATATCGAGCCGCTCGAGACCGACGTCCTCGTGCGCTACCGCATCGACGGCATCCTCCACGACGCGATGACGCTACCCAAAGCCGCGGCCGCGGGCATCGTCGCGCGCATCAAGGTACTCGCCAACCTGAAGCTCGACGAAAAGCGCCTGCCGCAAGACGGGCGATTCAAAATGGAAACGGAAACCGACAAAGTATCGTTCCGCGTGTCCATCCTCCCGACCTATTTCGGCGAGAAAATCGTCATGCGCCTACTCCGGGAAACGGGAGAAGGATTCACGCTCGACACGCTCGGGTTTCATGGGGAATCGCTCGAGCGCGTCCACGAATCGACGCGGCAAACCACGGGGCTCATCCTCATCTCGGG
>CAYYYQ010000100.1:0-4720 GCA_964475915.1 uncultured Candidatus Saccharibacteria bacterium | reverse complement strand
GTCATCGGCCGGCTGGATGCGCGGAATCGCTTCGACGA
This sequence comes from uncultured Candidatus Saccharibacteria bacterium, assembly GCA_964475915.1. Classification (GTDB taxonomy): domain Bacteria; phylum Patescibacteriota; class Minisyncoccia; order Phycocordibacterales; family Phycocordibacteraceae; genus C7867-001. The sequence goes on along the minus strand of CAYYYQ010000100.1, from coordinate 4,682 downwards.
TGGAGCGCTCGATGTCGGCTTCCATCGCGCGGAACCGCGCAAGCCCTTCGCGCCGGTATTCTATCAATGGGTCGCGCTGACCGTACGCCCGGAGCGATACGGCGCGCCGGAGGTATTCCATGTTCTCAAGCTGCTCGAGCCAGAAGGTGTCCGTTACCTGGAGCACGATGCGGCGCAAGAGCGGTATGAACGCCGCCCCCACTTCCGCTTTTTTCGCGTCGAACGCGGCAAGAGCGCCGTCGCCATGCGCCATGGCGCGGGCCATATTCTCCACCTCTTCGTCGGAACCGAGGAGCGCGGCGCGGCGGCGCGCGTATACCGCGAGGCGCTGCGTGTTCAAGACGTCGTCATACGCCAAGACCTGCTTGCGCGAATCGAAATTGAATCCCTCGATGCGCTTTTGCGCGCTCTCAAGCGATTTCGTAATCATGCCGCTTTCGAGCGGTTCGTCTTCGGGAATGCCGAAGGTGCCCATCACTTTTTTAATGGTGTCAGAGGCGAACACGCGCATCAAACGATCCTCGAGAGATACGTAGAACCGCGTCTCGCCGGGGTCGCCCTGGCGGCCCGATCGGCCGCGCAGCTGGTTGTCGATGCGGCGCGCTTCGTGCCGCTCGGTGCCGATAACGGCGAGGCCGCCGAGCGCGCGCACTTCGTCGCGCTCTTCGGGAGCGGTCGGCGCGCCCCCCAATTTAATGTCGACGCCGCGGCCCGCGAGGTTCGTGGCCACCGTCACGCGGGACTTGCGGCCCGCTTGCGCGATGATTTCGCCTTCGCGCTCGTGGTTTTTCGCGTTCAGCACTTCGTGCGGCACCCCGGCGTCCGTTAGGAACTGGCTCACCAAATCATTGTCTTCGATGGAAACGGTGCCCACCAATACCGGCTGGCCTTTTTTATAGAGTTCGGCCACTTCGCGCGCGACCGCCAGGTATTTGCCTTTCGCGGTTTGGAAAATGAGGTCGTTGTGGTCGATGCGCTGCACCGGCCGGTGGGTCGGCACGACGACCACGTCGAGCCCGTACACGGTGTAAAACTCTTCCTCGCTTGAAAGCGCGGTACCCGTCATGCCCGCGAGGCGTTCGTACATGCGGAAATAATTCTGGAACGTCACGCTCGCATACGTGCGCGTCTCTTTTTTCACCGGGACGCCTTCTTTGGCTTCGATGGCCTGGTGGAGCCCTTCCGACCACCGGCGGCCCGGCTGCATCCGCCCCGTGAATTCGTCCACGATAACCACGTCTCCGTCCTTGATGACGTACTCCTTGTTGCGGTTGAAGAGCGCCTTCGCGCGCACCGCCGTTTCGAGGTGGTGGGCGTATTTCATCCCGCCTTCGGTATAGAGGTTCTCGAGCCCCAGCGCGCTTTCGGCTTTCCGGATGCCGGCCTCGGTGATTTGGACGGCCTTCTGCTTTTCGTCGATGGTGTAATCCTCTTCCGGCACGAACGCGGCGACGATGGCGGCGAACCGCTCGTACAAGCCTTCCGCATCCGCCGCGGGCCCCGAAATAATGAGCGGCGTGCGCGCTTCGTCTATTAATATGGAGTCGACTTCGTCAACGAGCGCGTAATGATGCCCGCGCTGCATGATTTGCGAAGGATCGTAGGCGGTGTTGTCCCGGAGATAATCGAATCCCAGTTCGTTATTGGTCGCATAGGTGAGGTCTGCCGCATACGCGTCGCGCTTCGTGGCCGGCCGCAGATAATCGTAAAAAACGCGGAACGACCCCGTTTCATCGCGCTCGGCGTCTTCTTGGCTTGGCACGTGCGCAGGGTCATAGAGGTACGCGCCCGTGCTCGTAACGACGCCCACCGAAAGCCCGAGCAAGTGGTATACCTGCCCCATCCACGCGCCGTCGCGGCGCGCGAGGTAATCGTTGACCGTGACCACGTGGACGCCCTTGCCCGTGAGGGCGCAGAGGGTTGCGGCCAGCGTTGCGACCAGCGTCTTCCCTTCTCCCGTGCGCATTTCGGCGATGCGCCCGCGCGCAAGCGCGAGCCCGCCGATGAGCTGCACGTCGTAATGCCGCTCGCCCAAGGTGCGCCGCGACGCTTCGCGCACGAGCGCGAATACTTCGGCGATGTCAGCGTCGTGCTCGGGGAGCCCGTTCGTCCGCTCGCGCACGGCCGCAAGCCGGGCGCGGAGCCCTTCGTCGCTTTCCTTCTCTAAGGCATCCGACAGCGCTCCGGCAGCGGCCACCACGGGCATAGCGCTCCGCAGGAACGCGGCGGACTGATTCTTCGCGAAAAGGTTGCCCAAAATCCCGGCCATATTCGGCCACTATACCGCGGGACGCGGGGAGCGTAAACAAAACAAAAACGCCCTTCCCGAGGCGGGAGGGGCGTTTCTGGAAGGCCGAAAACTAGCGGCGCTTCTTCGAACTCCTTTTCTTAGCAGCCTTTTTCTTGGTTGCTTTCTTTTTCTTTGCCATGGTAGTGAGAATTTAAGATAATTGATATCTCGACCCACTCGTGCAGATTTTTTTCAGGAAAAAATTCCGCGCGAATGTGCTGCTCGTATTATTGCGCGTGTAAAATTTTTTTGTAAGAAAAATTTTCAATGTGTGGATAACTTTTCTCTTTTTCTTTTTTCATTTCAAACTTCGCACTTCCCACTCGAGTTCGATGTTTGTTTTTTCGAACACTTTTTGCGCGACGACGTGCGCGAGGCGCTCCACGTCGCACGCGCGCGCGCCGGGTTCTGCGACGATGACCAGGGGCTGCGCTTCAAACAACCGCGCGTTCCCTTCGCCGAACCCTTTGAGCGAAAGCGCGTGGTCGAGGATCCAGGCGAGCGACACTTTTACCTTTCCTTCAAACGGGAACCCCGGGATGCCGGGATACTTCTGCGCGAGCGCCGCGTACGCGGCGCTCGAAAGCACGGGGTTCTTGAAAAACGATCCGGCGGTGCCCACTTTGGTAAGGTCGGGGAATTTCTTCGCGCGGATGGCGCGGACGGCATTCGCGATTTCGCCCGGATTCGTGAGCGCCGCGCCCGACGCTTGCGCCCGCGCAAGGTCGGCATACGAAAGCCGCGGATTCGGCGCCGTTGAAAGGGCGAGCGCGATGCGCAAAATAATGAGCGTGCGGTCGCGCTTGAACCGGCTGGTGCGGTAGCCGAACGCGCATTCCTCGCGGGTGAGCCGTATCACGGCGTCCGTATTCGTGTCGAAGGCGTCCACCCACGCAAGCGTGTCGGCAAGCTCGGCCCCGTACGCTCCGATGTTCTGCACGGGCGCGGCGCCCGCCGTGCCCGGGATGCCGGCCAGGTTTTCAATGCCCCACGCGTGGCGCGCCGCCGCCGCTTCGACGAGCGCGTCCCACCGCGCGCCTGCTCCCGCGACGACTTCTTCCGTTTCTCCCCGGGGAGTAAAAGAAATGGTCTCGTCGGTGATGCGGATGATGGCGCCCGGATAGCCTTCGTCTGCCGCGAGAATGTTGCTTCCGCCCCCGAGCACGTACCACGGCATTCCACTTGCGCGGATGCGCTCCAGGGCTTCGCGGAGGTCCGCCGAATTCGCGCACTCATATACGGCGCGCGCCGCGCCGCCGATGTTAAACGTGGTGAGCGAAGCGAGCGATACGTTTTCGCGCGTCGTCATTGTGCCCCCACTTGCTTAAGGACCGCCGCCCCTTGCGCCGCGGCTTCGGGGTGCTTCGCGACCGCCGCGGCGACGACCGCGCGCGCGTCCGCATAATCGTGCATGAGCCCGTACGCGCCCGCGAGCCGGAACTCGTTTGCCGCCGAATCGTCCGCGGCAGCCTGGCTTTTCAGAATGGGGATCATGAGGTCGTACCGCTTCGCGTCGTTATAGGCGTAAATGAGGACGTTGCTCGGCACCGTCGTCGTGCCGAAGTGGCCGAGGAGAAGCGCCTGCCCCGCCGCGAGGTTGCCCGTAATGATGTTGCCGGCGGCATTAAGCGTCGCGAGGTCGTCGGCATTCGGAGAAAGCGCGTAGGCTGCGGCGAAATCCGCCGCCGCGCTCGCCGGGTCCCCGTTCTGCCACGACACCATGCCGCGCTGCGTGAGAATCTGCTGCTTCTCCGGCGAAAGCGCGAGCGCTTCGTTGAGCTTTTGCTTCGCGTCGGTAGCGTCGCCGGCCGCCGCATACAGGTTCGCGTCTTCAATCAAAATGCGCGCGTCGGTGGGACGCGCCGCGACTTCCTTATTCATCTGATCGAGCGCGTACGACACGGTTTCCGTTTTCACCTGGTCGGGAACGTTCGGCACGGCGGCCACCTGGGCCGCATACGCCGCGAGCTGTTCGCGCACTTCCTGCATGCCATAGGTGCCGGTTCCGACGGTTTTTTTCCACGCGGCGAGGTTCTGCGACAAATCGCTCGACGGCGTGAGCGCGGTGATGAGGTCAGACGCCGCGGCGATATTCGGCACGTTCACCACCCAAAACACCACGATGAACGCGACCGCGGCAATGGGCGCGGCAAAGCTAAGCGTCGCGGATTCGTCGAGCGCGGGAGCCTTTTGGAGCGCCGCATACGGCCGCTGCGACGCCGCGTGCGCGGCCGCGAGAATGGCGATAAGCGGGACATAGGTAAAAAGGTTGTCGAACACCGTAAGCCCCTGAATGGCATACGCCACAAGGACGGCGATGAGGCACACGCGCTCGGCGCGCGTCGCCGTGCGGCGATAGAGCGCGATGACGGCGCTCGCGAACGCCGCGAGG
>CAYYYQ010000099.1:0-1858 GCA_964475915.1 uncultured Candidatus Saccharibacteria bacterium | reverse complement strand
GGGGCCAGCCAAAGCCGCGCGCAAATCGACCCAAAAGTTCTCAATGCGCGCCTTGGATCGAATATCTGGACGACGGAACTGCACTTTCCCGGCTGCAGCCTTTATGACACGGGCCTTTGCCTCGAACGTTTGCCGAGCCGGATCGATTACGTGCTGGATTATATCAGCGAGGTGACGTTCTACGCGCGTCCACCCGCGCGGCAACCAGACCGCCGTTCGACTTGGTTTTCGCGAGATGACGATCCGCGCCTGATGTATTTCTTTGGGTTTCGCGACATCCCCAAATACCTCAACCTCGGCGCGGAGAAACCCCAGATCGACCGCAACATGCTGTGCGGTTTGCTTGGGAACGTGTTTCCTCTTTACCTCTGCTGGGACTCGATCATGGGGCGAGTTCGTCCGCCGGCCATCGCGGAAGCGGCGCAGGCGAAATATGACGCGACGCTCAACAACGACCTCGAGGCGCGCGCGCGCGGAGTAGCGACCGCCTATTACCTCGGGGCCGGAAACGATTACAACGAAGCGGCTTTTCTCGACTTGATGAAAATGTGCCGTGACCGGCACGCGCGACTCATCGTTTGCTGCGGACACGCGAATCCCGTTTTGGAACGCGTCCTTGATCCGGCTTTGCGGCCGCACATGATTGCCTTTTTCCGGGAGCAGGCGAAAAAAGATCCCAACCTGGTTTTCATTGAAGATTCGCAACTCCCCGCGCAATCGGAGTCCGACTACGAAGACTTAACCCACGTGACCGAAGGCGCCCGCACGCGCTTTTCGGAACGGCTCGCCGAGATTCTCGCCACATTGCCGCCGACTTCATCAACCGCTGCGCGCTGACGTCACACGTTCTTGACGAAGAGTTTTCCGGGCAATTGGCGGATGAGGCGTTTCATTTCCAGTCCCAGCAAGGCCACCGACACCGCCGAGGGCGGCATGCCGCTCGCGCGAATGATTTCGTCGATCGCCTTCTCGGCCTCGGTCAAGACGTCGTAAACCGTCTGTTCATTTTCGGAGAGCGTAAACGCCGGCATGGCGCCGCCGTCCTTCACTTGCGAAGGCCGGTTGCTCGCGGGAAACAAATATTCAAACTCGCTTAAGATATCCTCGGCGCCTTCGCATAACTTCGCCCCGCCGTTCTTGATCAAGTCGTGGCAACCTTTGCTCCGCGGCGAGTCGATCCGCCCCGGCACGGCGAAAACCTGGCGCCCGTTCTCGATCGCCATTTTCGCGGTGATCAACGCTCCGCTCGTCAAGTTCGCCTCCACCACGACCGTCCCGAGCGTCATGCCCGCGACAATGCGGTTGCGAATCGGGAAACTTTGTTTGTCCGCCTTGCGATTAAATGGAAACTGCGAAATCACTGCGCCGCCGCCATCCGCGATGCGATCGAACAACTCCTTGTTCTCCGCCGGAAAAATCAAATTGATCCCGGTCCCCAACACCGCCACGGTTCGCCCTTTCGCGCTCAGCGCGCCCTGGTGCGCCGCCGTGTCAATGCCGCGCGCGCCGCCGCTCACCACCGTGACGCCGATGTAAGCCAATTGATAGGCCAACTTGCGCGCCGTCTCCGTGCCGTAATGCGTCGTCAATCGCGACCCGACAATCGCCACGCCGTTCTTGTCTTTCGCCAGCAATTCTCCGCGCACGTACAAGACAATCGGCGGGTCATATATCTGGCGCAGCGACTCCGGGTAATTCTCGTCCGTCTGAACCACGACGTGGCAATGGAAATCCTTGATGCGCCGAAGTTCCCCCGCGAGGTCGACGCTTTTTTCCCAACTCGAAATGCCGCGCGCGAGTTCCGGCCCGATCCCATGCACGCGCTCCAGTTCCGCCTGCGACGCCGCGAGGATGGCCG
>CAYYYQ010000098.1:0-2372 GCA_964475915.1 uncultured Candidatus Saccharibacteria bacterium | reverse complement strand
TGTGGCCGCCCGCCTTGCCATTGAACGCGTACAAAAATGGCTTCATGGTGAGGAGGTTCTGGCCCTTTACTACCTTCGCCTCTTCGGTCGTAAGGGCGGCCGTGCTCGCGAGCCGGCCTTCGCCCAAGGTCTGCTCGATTTTTTTGAGGGCCGCTTCTTCAATCACGGCTTCTTTTACCCCCGCTCGCACGTCGCGGCCTAGCTTATCGAGCCGCTTGGCTACCTGTTCTCGGTCGGCAAGCACGAGCTCTATATTGATGACTTCGATATCGCTTACCGGGTCCACGTCGCCGTGCACGTGCGTAATGTCGGGGTCGTCGAAAAAGCGCACCATTTCGAGGATGGCATCGACTTCGCGGATATGGGAGAGGAATTGATTTCCGAGCCCCTCGCCTTCCGAGGCGCCCTTTACGAGGCCCGCAATGTCCACAAATTCGATAACGGCCGGGACCTTCTTTTCGCTATGGGAAAAGTTTGAGAGTGCGTCGAGGCGGGCGTCGGGCACGGGCACGATACCGACGGTCGGGTCGATGGTGGCAAAGGGGTAATTGGCGACGAGAACCTCCTGTTTCGTGAGGGCATTAAAAAGCGTCGATTTACCGACGTTCGGGAGCCCCACAATTCCGATTTTGAGCATGAGTTCAACTTACCTTACTTCCCACTGCGTGCAAACTTCTCTACGGTGCAGAGCCATTTGGCTTTTCGAGCGGGGGCCGGGTTTTCGGAAGGGCCAAACGAAGTGATGCGGGTCTTGAATCCGGCAAACCGCAGCAGCGAGGAGCCAATCGCCGCGGCATAATTGCCAAAGGCAAAGTAATCAAGGATGGGCGGATTGCCGCACATGATGAACACGTGCGCCGTGCGGCCCTTCAGAAGCGCGTCCCACCCCAAGCGGTTTTTATGCATGCGGAAGGCGAACCGCGGCAAGAACATGCGGTCCCACATGCCCTTCAGAAGGGCCGGCATGCTGCCCCACCAATTCGGATACGAAAGCACGAAGTGGTCGCACCAGGCGAGGTTTTCCTGCACTTCTTTCAAGTCGGGCTCGAGATCCTGCATGGCACGATATCCCCGATGCAAAATGGGATCGAAGCGAAGTTCGGAAATGTTCATCCGGCGCACTTCGTGCCCCGCATCCCGCGCGATGCGTTCGTAGGTGTCTGCTACGCTACACGACAAGGTGTCGTCGACGCCGTCGCAGTGGCCGAGCAAGATAAAGATCTTTTTCATGAATGGTGGCGCTTTGTGTTATGTACGTAACGGCCATGAGCGATGGTGCGGGCGTATCCCCATCCAAGCGCCGAGAGGAAAAAGAGGAGCGCGTAGGCCCACCACAGCCAGAAATACGATACGCTCGCGGTGCGATAGGCATCGAGGACGAGCATCATCCACCATCCCGCAAAAATAAGGGACGACCCCACCCACCACGGGAACGCGCGCCGCGACACAAACCACGCGGCGATAATGATCACGAGCGCGAGCGTGTTCTGCATCCATAGGGGCGCATACAATACAGCCTGCGGCGAATTCGGGAGAAAGTACTGAATAATCGTGAGCGCGATGCCCGAAATAAGCACCGTAAGGAGTCCCCACTGCAGCGCCCAAAACGTGGCGCGGAAGTATTCCTGCTCGCGGCGATCGATGCGGCCGTCCGCCGTTGCTTTGGTGTAAAAGATCTCGGCGAACGTCACGCCGCCCGCCCCGAGCGCCGCACCGATAGCGTGAATGCCCGCAAGGATGAGCGCGAGAGCCTGCATGTTAGCGGGCAACGAGCGATTGGAGTTCCGCGCGGTACTTCTTCATTACTTCCATAGTTGCTTTCATTTCGCTTTCCCCGCCTTTTTTTCGGCGGTCGACTTCTTCCGCGATTTTCTTAAAAAGGTCGGGATTTTTCTCTACCATGGCGATCATTTGGTCGCGCTGCGCAGCCGGCGCGTCTTTCATTTTCCACTTCATTGCCTGTTTCAGCAGAAATCCTTGGAGCGACATGGGGAAAGTATAGCATTAGGGATATTTCCTTCAAAAGAAGCTCCAAGGAGCTTCTTTTTCCTTATAACAGAACGGTCGCCTGATTGTTCGAAACTTCGGCAACCCCGTGCCGCTCTACCATAACGGTGATCGTTTGGCCGTCGGCCGCCTTTATTTTCGCCTGGCCTTTTTTAAGTTCCGCGATGAGAGGTTCGTGGCGCGCGAGCACGGTAAAAACGCCTTCGGTTCCGGGAAGCGTGACCGATTGCGCTTCGCCGTCAAAAAGGCGTTCGCCGACTTTCGCGATGGTGAGATGAAAGGTGTTCATGAGGAAAAGAAAATAGAAAAATGACAATGTTTTATTCCATTCTCATTCTTCATTCCTACTTTACTTCGTCAATGGT
>CAYYYQ010000097.1:0-6133 GCA_964475915.1 uncultured Candidatus Saccharibacteria bacterium | reverse complement strand
GGTGCGGCCGCTTTCGCGGCCCGAAAGCGCCATCGCCGTTTTTATAATGACCCCCGAGAAGTCGACGCCCTGGTCTTCGAGCGCGGCGAAGGTCGTTTTGAGAATCTGCGTTATAACCGTTTTGGCGCGGAGCCGGCTGTGCGTGCCCTCGTACAGCACTTCGGGCTCGAGGATGGGGACCATTCCCGCGGCCTGGGCGTCTTTGGCATAGGACGCGAGGCGCTTCGCGTTCTCGACGAGCGCGTGCGCCGTCGGGAGCCGGTCGCCGTCGATGCGGATGACGGCACGCCACTTGGCGAATGCCATGCCGTCCGCGGCGTATTTCGCGAGCCGCTCGGGTAAGCCGATAAGGCCTTTCGTGATGACTTCTTTCGACTTCTCACTAATGGGGTCCGTGCCTTCGTCTACTTTGATGCCCGGCAAGATGCCTTTGTCGGCGAGCAATTTCGGAAAAGGCGTTCCATCGAGCGCTTCTTGGCGTTCCGTTTCGTCAAACAAGATGACGCCCGAAAGATACGCGTCGATGCCGGGCGCCGCAAGGAAGAGGTCGCGATCTTTCCGGCGCATGGTCTCGCCCGTTTCAATGCCGTATTCGGCCAAACGCGCGTCTGCCGTGTGTACGCTTTCGTCCGCGGCGAGAAGCCCTTTGCCCGGAGCCATGAGCGCGTTCGCGCGTTCGAGAAGATCAATCATGATTCGATTTTATCACGGGACGCATGCGGTATACTCGATACATATGGATTTCTTTGCCATTGGCGACATTGTGACGGATACCTTCATCAAGCTCGATCCGGCGTACGCAAGAGTCACGTGCGACGTACATAAAGAACACTGCGAGCTTTCGATGCATTTTGGCGACAAAGTGCCGTACGAATCGGCAACCTACGTGCCGGGCGTCGGCAACAGCGCGAATGCCGCAGTGGGAGCCGCGCGGCTCGGGCTCTCGTCGGGAATTCTCACCTGGGTCGGGCGCGACCGGGCGGGCGAAGAGTGCGTCGCGTCCCTCATGAAAAACCCGGTCTCGACCGACTGGGTAGCGACGGAAGCGGATAAATCCACGAACAATCACTACGTGCTCTGGGACCCGCCGGACCGCACCATCCTCATTAAGCACGAGTGTTATTCTTATGCATTTCCGCAGAACTTCCCTGCCGCCCGCGCGGTATACCTTTCTTCCCTAGGCGAAGCGGGGCTTCCCCTTCACGACGCGCTCGCCGACTGGCTCGAAGCGCATCCGGATGTCCTGTTTGCGTTCCAGCCGGGCACGTTTCAAATGCTCGCCGGCATGGATCGATTGAAGAGGCTCTACGCGCGCGCGAACGTGTTTTTCGCGAACAAGGAAGAATTCCAGCGCATTCTCGCGAGCACGGAAGAAGACGAAAAGAAACTCATGGACCTCATGCGGGAGAAGGGGCCGAACATAGTATTTTTGACCGACGGCGGCAACGGCGCCTATGCGCGGTCGGACGACGGCGCATGGAAAATCGGCGTCTATCCGGACGGACGCAAGCCCTACGATCGCACGGGCGCGGGCGATGCGTTCGCATCGACGGCAACCGTGGCGCTCCTCCTCGGGAAGAGCGTGCCGGAAGCGCTCCAGTGTGGCCCGGTGAATTCGATGTCCGTGGTTCAGGAAATTGGCGCTCAAAAGGGGCTCATTACGCGCGAACGATTGGAGCAGTACCTTGCCGAGAAACCCGAATACCAGCCGCAAGCAATTTAAGTCGTGAAGCCTGGGAGGTCGGTATACGCAAAATCGATGGTCGAAATCATGTGGAGAATGGCCAAGGTAGCGCACGCGCCGGCGATGGTGATGATGAGCATCGCGGCGTAGACGCTTATCTGGCGGTCGGCAAATCCGCGGTAATTCATAAGCGGCGCGCAACGTCCGCAATATGCGCGGGCGAGAGTCCGTAGTGCTCGATAAGTTCGTCGGGCTCGCCGGACTGACCAAATTCGTCCTGGATGCCGAGCATTTCGATGCGTACCGGATAGTCTTTGGCCAACACTTCGGCGACGGCGCTCCCGAATCCGCCCATGACTTCGTGTTCTTCGACGGTGATGACGCGGCCCGCCGCTTTCGCCGCGGCAACGACCGCTTCGCGGTCAATGGGCTTCACCGTGGGCAGGTGGAGCACGAGGCTTCCTACGCCGTCTGCATCGAGCGCGCGAGCGGCAGCGAGCGCGTTATAGCTCATGCTTCCCGTCGCGATGAGCGCGACCTTCGGTCCGCCAGCTGACGGATCTGATTTCCAAAGCAGCAGGGCTTTCCCGGGCTCAAAAGGCGTCTCGGGCGTCGTGAAAAGGGGTACGCCCGAGCGGCCAAAGCGGATATAGGAAGGCCCCGCAAGCTTCGCGGCCGCGACCACTGCCTTTTTCGCCTCTTCCGCGTCGCACGGATTGAAGACGGTCATGCCGGGGAGCATGCGCATCATGCCGATGTCTTCGAGCATCTGGTGCGTCGCGCCGTCCGGCCCCACCGACACCCCCGCATGCATGCCGCAGACGATGACTTTTCGTTCGTTCAGTGCGATGGTGGTCCGAATTTGCTCGTAATTGCGTCCCGGGCTAAACGCCGCATAGCTCGCGATATACGGCACCTTCCCGACCGCCGCGAGCCCCGCGGCGACGGTCGCCATGTTCTGTTCCGCGACGCCAAGCTCGATGAACCGGTCGGGGAATTCTTTCTCGAACCATTCGGCGCGCGTGGATTCCTTGAGGTCGGCACAGAGGACGACCACGTTCGGGTCGGCTTTCCCCGCTTCTACGGATCCCGTGCCGAATCCGTCGCGCGTCGGTTTCCGCTCGATCTTCGGGTCGAAGGGGTCGCTTACGAGTATGGCGTCGGGATTAAGCATATTCGTTCGGAACTTTTCCGCCCAAGGTGCGGATTTCTTTCAAGAATGCCGCGCCTTCTTCTTTCGTGGGCGGCTTGCCGTGCCAGTGGTAATCGCCCTCGATGTCGGGCACGCCCTTCCCCGGAATCGTATGCGCGATAATGAGCGTCGGCCGTTCGGCAATCGCCTTTGCCTCGTCTACCGCGCCGATGAACGCGCGGATGTTGTGCCCGTCGACCTCGATGACGTGCCAATTGAACGCTTCGTATTTTGCTTTAAGCGAATCGAGCGGCATCACGTCTTCCGTCATGCCGTCGATCTGGATATTGTTTCGGTCCATCTCCGCCGTGAGGTTCGCGAGCCTGTTCTTCCCGATGAACATGACCGCTTCCCACGTATTCCCCTCTTCCTGTTCCCCGTCGCTCATCATGCAATAGACGCGGGCGCTCTTTCCGTCCATGCGCAGGCCGTACGCCATGCCCGCCGATTGCGAGAGGCCGCTTCCGAGGGGCCCCGAGGTCGTTTCAAGCCCGGGGAGTCGCGCGCGTTCGGGGTGCCCTTGCAATCGGCTCCCGAATTTCCGCAGCGTGAGGCACTCCGCAAGCGGGAAATAGCCGGCGTGCGCCATTGCGGCATACCGCACGGGCACCGTGTGCCCATTTGAAAGTATCAATCGGTCGCGCTCTTCCCAATCGGGATTCTTTGGGTCGTGGCGAAGAATATGGAAATAAAACGCCGCCATCATGTCCGCCATGCCCAGGGGCCCCGCGGTGTGGCCGCTTCCCGCCGCGACGAGCATCTTGATAATGGTCTCGCGGATGAACTCCGCTTTGCCTTCGATGATTTTTATTTCTTCGTCCGTAAGCGCCATTCGTCAAAGTATAGCGCACGCTATTCGTAAATGCCGTATTCGGTGGTGAGCGCTTCGAGCGCGCGGTACTCTTCTTTCAGATCGGGCGCGGTTAAAAGCGCGGAGCCGACCACGAGCCGGTGCGCGCCGGCGGATAATAGGTCCGGCGCCGTGCGGCGCGAGACCCCGCCGTCGACCTGGATTTCCACGTCTGGATGTTTTTTATGGAAAGCATGGACCCGCTCCACCGTGCGGCGATCGAACGGCTCGCCCTGGTGCCCGATGTGGTCGATGCCCATGAATTGCACGTAATCGATGTTCGAAAGATAGGGCTCGATGAGGGAGACGTCGGTCGAAAGGTTCACCGCAATCCCAATTTCTATAAGCCCCGTCGAAAATCCGTGTTCGTGGCCGTAGGTTTGGTCGAACCGCTTCAAAAGGTCGCCGAGGTACTGCGTTGATTCCGCATGCACCGTGATGCGGGAGGCGCCGAGCTGAATCCAGTCGTCGAGGGTTTCTTCGGGGTCGCGCACCATGAGGTCGATGTCAAACGTAAGCGGCCCCCAGAAAGGAAGGCCGGTTCCGAGAGTGACGAGTTGCGTGAGCGACGCGGTACCGGAGGTATACGGCCACGACGCGGGGGCGGCAAACTGCCCGTCGATAACGTCTATTTGCACGCAGCTCGCGAGCCCGTTAAAGCGAGCGAGGGTTATTTCGAGATCTTCCTTCGACCGCGGCACTACTGCCGGGATGATGGAGCCCATGGGAATAAGTATACCCCCTCAGGGCGCGCGCAAGCGGGCCATTGCGGAAAACCGTTTGGGTCTTGGAATAAGGCTAAAACTTCGCGATGCGCCGCGCGTGCCGCAGGGCGCCGGAAAACGGCGTCTCCAGAAATAATCGGAGCGCTTCGCGCGCCTCTTCCCCGGAAACGAATCGCGCGCCGAGCGACAAAATGTTTGCGTCGTTGTGCGCGCGCATAAGCCGCACGAGGTCGAATCCGTCTTTGCTTTCGTCTCCTTCCGCGTCGATGGGCGCGAATGCGCGGACGCCGCCGTAAAACACGCCCGCGCGGACGCCTTTCGTGCGGTTGGCTGCCATGGCTTCTCCTTCCCCGTCGCCGCCCACCACTACGCCGCGGCTTCCCGGCTCTGCCGCTACTTTTTCCGCGACCGGCATGACGAAATCCGGATAGTCGTCGTGGGGATCGGGCGCGAATGCGCCCATGTCTTCGACGGCGCATCCCAAGGTGGACGCGTATTCCATGAGCGCTTTTTTGAGAGCGAAGCCTGCGTGATCGCTGCCGAAATAAATGCGAGGCCGGAGGGATGAGGTTTGAGGGATGAGATCAGGCATGAAGTTTTCTTATTATAACTGAAAGCATCCTACTAATTTCCTCAGAAAGATCAAAAGCTCTGCGAGAGTCAATGTAATGAGCGATTTATATCCTGCATCCATACTCACACGTCACCGCTCGTACCTCATACCTCTCCTGTCTTGAGGACGTGGCGCACGAGCGATTCCGTGTACCCCATTTCGTTGTCGTACCACGCGAGCACCTTTACCAAATTCCCATCGACCACGCGCGTCATGGAAAGGTCGGCGATGGAAGCATGCGGCTCGCCCACGATGTCGCTCGATACCACCGGCTCGTCGGTCGCGGTGAAAATGCCTTCCCAGCGCGGATCGGCCGCGGCTTTGCGCAATATGTCGTTTACTTCTTCCTTCGTCGTCGGGCGCTTTGCGATAAACGTAACATCGGTAATGGATCCGGCTGGCACGGGGACGCGCAGGCTGATGCCGTCGAATTTCCCGGCGAGCGGCTCATAGGCTTTCGTAATGGAAATCGCGGCTCCCGTGGATTCGGGAATGATGTTCGCTGCTGCCGCGCGGCCCTTCCGGAAATCCGTGCCTTTGGCGGGGCCGTCTACGATGGCCTGCGTTGCCGTATACGCGTGGGTCGTCGTGAGGAGCGCTTTCTCGATGCCGATGCTTTCATCCATGATGGCGATGAGGGGCGACGAAGCGTTCGTGGTGCACGAGCCGTTGCTCGTAATCGGGCACGACGGCGCCTTTTCCTCATTCACCCCCATGAGCACCGTCGCGCCAAGGCCGGGGGCTTCTTCTTTCACGGGCGCCGTGATGACCACGTGCTTTGCTCCGGCATCGATATGCGCCTTCGCCTTTTCGTAGTCGTCGAAAATGCCGGTGGACTCTACGACCACGTCGATATCCATGTCCTTCCACGGGAGCTTCGCGGGATCTTTTTCCTGAAGAAACTTCACTTCCTTGCCGTCGAGCCAAAGAGAACCGTTCTTTGCTTCGACGCTGAAGGGAGCCTTTTTATACACCGTGTCGTAGGTAAGAAGGTAGGCCAGGTTCTCGAGGCTTCCCAAATCGTTTACGGCGACGATATCGATAGTTCTCCCATACGACCGGCGCGCGA
>CAYYYQ010000096.1:0-2682 GCA_964475915.1 uncultured Candidatus Saccharibacteria bacterium | reverse complement strand
CTAACTAGGATATAGTACAAAATATTTTAAAGGTCAATCTCGCGCAATGTTTCGATACCTTGGCTTCGTTTTAGCTTCTTGGAAGGTTAAAACGGACAAAAACGCGTGATTCCGTACAAGGCTGCCAGACTTGGATTCGCCTCTCGCCGTGCTCGGCTCGAAACCTTCGCTCCCTCTTCAGAAGCTTCGGCATCGATAAACGGATTCAGCGTCTCCTATCGTCGATTTCCGCCCACTGCTGCCAGACTTGGATTCGAACCAAGATAAACGGATTCAGAGTCCGTTGTCCTACCATTAGACGATCTGGCAGCACTAGGCGTAAATAACGACGATTCGCTCCGCGGCCGGATGAAACGGAATGCAGATTCCGTTTCATCCGGCCGCTAGACGCTTCTGGCAAAAAGGGCTACCGGAGTAGCCGCATAGGAGACGATACGCGAAAAAGGGCCGACATTCAAGGATGCAGAAAGGCGCGCCGTTGTGGGGCGCGCCTTTTCCTAGTCCTGCGCATGATGATCATTCGGCGGCAATCGCCTTGGGTCCGGAGTGAGTGCGCTTGAACCGAATGAGGTCCCGGGGCGAAAGTCTCGACACCGTGTTGAGGGGCAGGAGACCTTTCACTTCCAGAAGTTCGAACCGGCTCAGAATGTGGTAGCGTGCGGGCTCGTCGATGTCTCCAACGAGTTCGCACCCTCCTTTGGAATCAACTTCGGACATTTTCCATCCATTTGCCGACCAACGACACACCATGAAGCATCCGCTGTCACCGTCGCCTTCAAAAAAGCATATACCGGCGACCGCGGGCGTAAAGTTGAGAAAGCCTTTTTGGCCCATTCTTTCCTCCCATCGGGGCTCGGCATGTGGTCTCGCTGGCCACACCTTCCTGCTCCGTTAGGGGGTATGGAAACATACCGAGAAAGAGAAAACAACCGCCCCGCGCAGTCGAAACTGCGCGGGGCGGTTGCGGATACGAAAATACGGCTCTACGAGGCTCTGGAATCGCGGCGCACCGAAGCCGCTTTCATGAATTCCGTAAACAAGGGGTGCGGGTTGAGGGGGCGCGCGATGAGTTCCGGATGGAACTGCGTGCCGAGCATGAATGGGTGCTCCGTACGCGGAAGTTCCGCTATTTCCATGAGGATGCCGTCCGGCGACGTTCCCGAGAATACGAGCCCCGCCTTGATCAGGTCGCCCACGTACGCCGGATTGATTTCGTAGCGGTGGCGGTGGCGCTCCGTTACTTCGCTTTTGCCGTATGCCTTCTGCGCAATCGTGCCCTCTTCGAGCGCTGCGGTGTAGGTGCCGAGGCGCATGGTACCGCCGTAATTCCCTTTCGCGAGGATTTCTTTCTGCGCGTCCATCATCGCGACGATGGGGTGCGGCGTGTCGGGGTTAATCTCGACGGTATTCGCGTCGGCGAGCCCGAGCACGTTGCGAGCGTATTCGATGACCATGAGCTGCATGCCGTAGCAGAGCCCGAAGTAGGGAATGCCGTGTTCGCGCGCAAAGCGGATGGCTTTTATCTTGCCTTCGATGCCCGTTTCGCCGAATCCGCCCGGCACGATGATGCCGTCGTATGCGGCGAGCGTGTTCACGTCGGCGCCCTTTTCAAAATCCTTCGCATTTATCCAGTGTATGTTCGCTTTGACTCCCGCGGCAGCCGCAGAGAACTTAATGGCTTCGATGACGGAGAGGTACGCGTCCGAAAGCACAAAGTCTCCCGTATCGAAATATTTGCCCACGATGCCGACGTTCACTTCGGCGCCGGTTACTTTCGTTTTGGCGACGAATGCTTTCCAATCGGAGAAGTCGGCGTCCTTTGCGGGAGGAAGCTTCAGGGCGTCGAGGAGCGCATCGCCGATCTGATCCTTTTCGAAATTGAGCGGAACGTCGTAAATGGAATCGACGTCGGGCGCCGAAATGATGCGGTCCGCGCGCACGCTAATCGCGATGGCGAGCTTTTCTTTGCGCTTTTCGTCGAGCGGGTATTTTGCTCGTGCGACGAGAAAATCGGGCTGCACGCCGTACGAATTCAACTGGCGCACCGCATTTTGCGTCGGTTTGGTTTTCATTTCCCCCAGGGTGCCGGGCACGGGCAAATACGACACCATGACGAACAGCACGTCGTCGGGGTACGTCATTTTCATGACGCGCGCCGCTTCGATAAAGAGCGCGTTTTGGAAGTCGCCGACGGTGCCGCCGACTTCGATGACGGAAATCCGGCTGCCGTTATGATCCGCCGCCGCCTGAATGCGGCGCAATATTTCGTCGCGCACGTGCGGAATCGCTTCCACGCACTTGCCGCCGTATTTGAGCGCGCGCTCGTTTTCAATCACGGTGCGGTACACCATGCCGCTCGTCATGTAATCTTCGGGCCCGAGGTCGCGGCCGAGAAACCGTTCGTAGTTGCCCATGTCTTGGTCCGTCTCGAGCCCCGACGAAAGCACGAACACTTCGCCGTGCTCGGTCGGATTCATGGTGCCTGCGTCTACGTTCAGGTACGGGTCTATTTTCACGAGGTTCACTTCGTGGCCGCGCTCTTTGAGGATGAGGCCGAGCGAAGAGGTGGCGATGCCTTTCCCCACCCCGCTCATCACGCCGCCCAAGACGAATATGAATTTGTGACCGTCGCGCGCCATACTAGACTTTGAGATATCGCCGCACGGCAAGCACGCTCGCGAG
>CAYYYQ010000095.1:0-5411 GCA_964475915.1 uncultured Candidatus Saccharibacteria bacterium | reverse complement strand
GCGGCGGTTTGTGCGCTGCGGCGCGGCACGAAGCACACCATCTGGGGCCAGAACGGCGGGGGGACGTCGACGCACTTCAAACCCATTCGGGGCGCGCTCGCGCCCGACGACGGCATCATACAAATCGCGCCGCGGCTTTCCATCGCCATGGCGCACCAAGTCATCGCGCCCGCCGAACGCGCGCTCACCGTACGCGAATATTTCGAAAAGCAATTCAAGAAAAAGGTATACGACCTCGACCCCCGCATAGACGCGGTGCTCGACGTCGTGAACTTGGCTGCACCCAAAGACCGCACCGTGGCGTCGTTTTCGGGCGGCCAGCAAGCGAGGCTCCTTTTGGCCTCCGCCCTCATCCAGGACCCCGACCTCCTCTTGCTCGACGAGCCGACGAATAACCTCGATACCGCGGGCATCGAGCACCTGACGGCATTTTTGAAAAAATATGACAAGACCTGCCTCGTCATTTCGCACGACGAAGAATTTCTGAATTCGTTCACCGAGGGCGTGCTCTACCTCGACGTGCATACGCGGAAGCTCGAGCAATACGTGGGCAATTATTACGACCTATTGAAAGAAATTTCGGCCCGCATCGAGCGCGAGAATCGCGCGAATGCCCAGCTCGAAAAGAAAATCCAGGCCAACAAAGACAAAGCGAACTTCTTTGCCCAAAAGGGCGGCAAAATGCGCCTCGTCGCGAAGAAAATGCGCACCCAAGTCGAAGAAATGGAGGAAGAAAAAGTGGAGGTGCGCCGGGAAGACAAAACCATCCGCCCTTTCACCATTCCCGCCCAGCCCGAGCTTTCCGGGGACATTTTGCGCATCGAGTCCTACACGACGCTCCACCCGAAAAAACACACGCCCGTGAAGCACGCGGCAAACATTGCGTTGAAAAAGCGCGACCGGCTCCAGCTCCGCGGCCCGAACGGCATAGGGAAAACGACGCTGCTCGAATCACTTGCCGAGGGGAGGGCAGAAGGAATGCATATCGCCGCGGGCGCGCGCGTGGGCTATTACCGCCAGGATTTCTCGACCCTTAATTTCGAACACACCGTCCGCGAATCGCTTATGTCCGCGAGCGATACAATCGACGAAGAGCGCGTGCGCGCCGTCGCGGCCGGGTTCCTCATAACGGGCGATTCGTTCGGAAAGAAAATCGGAACGCTTTCGGAAGGGCAAAAGGGCCTGGTCGCATTCGCGCGGCTCGTCCTTATGAAGCCGGGGCTCCTCATCCTCGACGAGCCGACCAACCACATCAATTTCCGCCACCTGCCCGTCATTGCAAAAGCGCTCGACGAATACGAAGGCACGATGCTGCTCGTGAGCCACGTGCCGGAGTTCGTCTCGCAAATCCGCATCGACCGCATACTCGACCTCGGCGCATGAAATCGGCACCGTGTTTCGCCTATATCCTTGAGTGCGCGGACGGGACGCTATATTGCGGCTCGACGAACGACCTCGCGCGCCGCCTCCGGCAGCACAACGGCGCGAAGGGCGGCGCGCACTACACCAAAATCCGCCGCCCCGTGAAGCTCGCGTACTCGGAAAAATGCGCAACGCTTGCCGAGGCGCGCAAGCGCGAAGCCGAGCTCAAGCGCTTGCCCCGGAGCAAGAAATTAGCCCTCGTTGAGCGATAGTGCTACCATTCATTTCGAAGCATTCTTAGGAGGCGTTCCTTGCTAACCGACTTCGTTACGGCCGCCATCGCTGCCGTTGCCGGCTTTTTCTGGCAATCGGAACTCGAGTGGCGGGTGCATCGGACGGTGCACCAGCCGAAAGTCATCCCGCGTTTTAACGGGCACTTGCAGCATCACAAGCATTTTGCCGGCACGTCGCATCGGCGTGAAGAGGGCGACGATACCAGCGTTCTCATCTTGTCGAGCGTGTGGCATGCCATAGGATTTGATGCGGCAAGCCTGATGCCGTTTATCCTTTGCGGCGGGGCTTTCTTCGCTTTCGGCCGCGATTCATGGGCGGCGGCAATCGTGATAGCCGGCGTTTTTGACACGGTGTTGTACCACCTGCTGATCGAAGGCATCCATTGGCTCGCGCATGCGCCCGAGCGGAGAGGTTCGCTTGGCGCGGTGGTGCGCTGGCTTTCCCTGCGTCACGCGCGTCATCACGACAACTGGCGTACGAACTTCAATACCGTCTTTCCCTTTGGCGATTGGGTTCATGGCACCCTGAGCTAGCTACCCGCTTGCACGGCAGCAGAGCTAACGCTCTGCTTCGGTGCGGCGGTTTTTTCATACATTGCAAGCATCTTCTACAATAGACTTGCACCTTGCCTAAAGAAGCTATACTGAGAGGGTATACGGAAGGAACGAAAGGTATATACTAGTGGGCATATGAAAAACTTCACCGCGATATATTCGATGCCGGTAGCGGCGCTTAATGACTGGATGGCGAAAACGCCGGAAGAACGCAAAGAAGCCGAAGACAAAGTGAAAGGCGAATGGAATGCGTGGCTTGCGGCGCACAAAGACACCGTCCTCAACACCATCGGGCTCGGGAAAACGCTCCGCGTGACTGGGCAGGGCATCGAAAGCACCAAAAACGGCCTCATGCTTTCTTCGTACGTGCAGGCGGAATCGCTCGAAGCTGCCGCCGACCTGTTTAAAGACCACCCGCACCTAGAGCTCCCCGGCGCCGCCATCGAAGTCATGGAAGCAAACCCGCTTCCGCAAATGTAACTCACCTCTGGGTGAAAGCCTGGTCGACCGGCGGGGGAGAACTCCCTGGGCATACCCGCGGCGAAGTACTACAATGGGGCCGTCCGAACCATGAATGATTTCGCAGCCATGCACGTCTTCTTTGCCGTAACTACGATTGCGGTCATCGTCGTCGGCGTGAGCCTTGCGTATGCGCTCTGGCGGCTTTCGCGCGTCCTTAAGCAAATCGAGCACATTTCCGCGCAGGTGGCCGCCGAAAGCGATGAAATCCGCCGCGACCTCGCGGACATGCGTTCGGACATTCATCGAGGCACTAACCGCTTCCTCTCGCTCTTCGGGTTTCTCACGAACACCGCGAAGCGCGGGAAGAAGCATTCTTAATCGAGGGTTCATCATATTCCTTATACGGTACCTATATGGCTAAAAAAACGGATGCAGGAAAAGTAGCGGCAGAAGTGGGAGCAGGGCTTGCGGCGGCAGGAGCCGCAGCGGCAGCGGGCTATTACTTTTACGGAAGCAAGGGAGCAAAGCAGCATCGCAAGGCGGCGGTGAAATGGGCGCACGACATGCGCGCCCAAGTCGTGCGCGAAGCGAAGAAGGTAAAACAGGTTGACGCGAAAACCGTCGCGCGCGCGGTCGATGCCGCCGCAAAGGCATACAACGCCGCGCGCACGGCAACGCCGGCGGAAGTCGTCGCGGCCGCAAAAGAATTGAAGGCGAACTGGGAACTGATCGGACGCGAAGCGCGCAAAGAAGCGGGGCGCGTGAAATCCCGCGCGAAAGTCGTCGCAAAGAAAATGCAGAAAAACGCTGGCAAGGCCCGCGCTTCGGCAAAGAAAGCGGTAAAAAAGGCGTCGAAAAAAGCCGCCTCCGCCAAGGCTCCTGCGGGCCGAGGAAAGCGCCGCTAATATGCGTACCTGGGCCGTCATTCTCCTCGTTATCGTCGTTGCCGCGCTCGCGGGCGGGACCTTTTACGCGGGACGGCAGAGCGTCCCGCCGCCCGCGCCCGTTGCGACCACGACGCCGAATCCGTATGCGGATACGGCAGCATGGCAAACGTACGCCAACAGCGATGTAGGCTTTTCGATTGCCTATCCGCTCGACTTCGCGACGGATGAAGGGGAGGGGACGACCACGGATTGGCGGGTAAACGCTTCCACAACGAAGGGCCGGGAACCCTTCGTGCTTAGCATTCCGAAAGCTTTCGAGCCGCAGACCAATTTCGCGGACGCGAAACTCACCATAGGCGAAAGCGACGACGATGCGGCGGTCGCGTACTGCCTCGTTCCCGATCCGTCGGGAGCGCCGGCCGCGGCCACCACGACCAAAACCATAGGCGCCACCACCTTCACCGTCTTCACCATGAGCGATGCGGGCGCCGGTAACCGGTACGAAACCACGAGCTACCGCACCATCCGCGCGGGCGCGTGTTACGCCATCGAATACACCATCCATTCGACGGAGCTCGCCAATTACCCGGCGTCGTACCACCTTTCGCCGTTCGACGAAGCAAAAGTGAAGGACGTGCTCGACCGCATCGTGGGCACCTTTGCTTTCAAGTAGCCTGGTATACTAGTAGCGTGAACGCAGTATTTCTCGCCCTCCTTGTATTCACGCCCGCAGCCCTTGTCGCGGCGGCGCTTTATGCGCCGCCGCTTGCCGTGTTTATCGTATCGGCCATCGCGCTCGTTCCGCTTGCGAAATTCATCGGCGACGCGACCGAAGACCTCGCGGAACATACCGGCCCCGCGGTCGGCGGGCTGTTGAATGCGACCTTCGGGAATGCGACGGAACTCCTCGTCAGCTTCTTTGCGCTTCAGGCGGGCCTCGTCGAAGTCGTGAAGGCGTCCATCACGGGCTCCATTATCGGGAACCTGCTGCTGGTGCTCGGGACCGCGATGCTCGCCGGGGGCGCGCGCCGCGAGCGGCAGCGCTTTAACGCAACCGCGGCGAAAGCGCAGGGCTCGATGCTCTTGCTCGCCACCATCGCGCTCATTATTCCCGCCATTTTCCTTGCGACGACGAGCGGCGCGAGGGCGGCGCAAGCGGTCGAGCACCTTTCCGTACTAGTCGCCGCGTTCATGATTGCCGCGTACGCGGCGAGCCTCTTTTTCTCGCTCCATACGCACAAGCATTTGTATCAAGAAGAGGGGCGCGTCGTGGCGCCGCGCTGGAGCGTGCATAAAAGCGTCATCGTTCTCATTGCCTCCACCATTGCCACCGCGTTCGTCAGCCAAACGCTGGTCGGGGCCATCGAACCGCTCATCGCCGCATTCGGGTGGACGGAACTTTTCATCGGCGTCATCGTCATTGCCATCGTGGGCAACGCCGCCGAGCACCTTTCCGCCATTCAGGCGGCAATAAAGGACCGCATGGATTTGGCGCTCCAAATCTCCATCGGCTCGGCGTCGCAAATCGTCATGTTCGTCGCGCCGCTCCTCGTGCTCTTGAGCCTGCTCTTGCCCACGCCGATGACGCTCGTGTTTAACCTCTTCGAGCTCGCGGCAATCATATTCTCCGTGTTCGTGACGAACGCCGTCGTCGAAGACGGGGAAAGCACGTGGCTCGAAGGATTCCAGCTCTTGGCCGCGTACGTCATTATGGCGGTTGCGTTCTTTTTCCACCCGTAACTCTCTCAACATGAAACTACTCTTTCATTGGCTCGTGTCGGCGCTTGCGATACTCGTGGCCGCATACCTTATCCCGGGCGTCACGGTGACCCTCGTGGGCGCGTTCGTGCTT
>CAYYYQ010000094.1:0-4604 GCA_964475915.1 uncultured Candidatus Saccharibacteria bacterium | reverse complement strand
GCAAAACAAGTGTCACTTTTTCTTTCCCTATCTTTCCTTCGGAAAGTAATGCTTCTGCTTTTTTATTCAAATTGAAGTCGTCAAAGCCCTCCTGCTTCGCAAGCAGTTCCACCGCCATCCGGCCGGCATTGTGTCGCGTTTTCTCGTATTCCCGGCCCGGATTTCCGAGCCCCATGATGACGATTGCCATATGGTGGGATGGTAGCACACATAGACGGGGCGCCGGGCGCATTGTAGAGTGCGCGCGGAAGCAACCGCTTTCGTAGCCGGCTACCCTTGGGGGCCACAACGGAGGATTGAAATGATCAACATGGATATGGGTAAGCAGGGCTTGCGAGTTTTCATTGTGGATGCGGGCGCCCGCGGGCACGCGCTCTACGACGCCGCGAGAAAAAGCCCGCGAGTGGATCGCGTCTATGCGGTGCCCGGCAACGCCGGGATTCCCCACTCGAGCCGCATTAACATCAAGATGAGCGATGTCGAAGCGATTGCCCGGCGCGCGAACCAGCTTGGCATCGACCTCGTTATCGCAGGAAGCGAAGAGCCGCTTGCCGCAGGCCTCTGCGAGGCGTGCGGCAACTACGGCATTCGGGTCTGCGGGCCGTCGCAAACCGCGGCGCAACTCGAAACCGACAAAGACTTCGCCAAGCAAATCATGGAAGAAGCGGGTGTCACGCGTACCGGGCGGCGCTACAAGGCCACCGCCGCCGCCGAAGCGAAAGACCTCATCGTGCAGGCCTTTGCCGAATGGGGCGCAGTGCCCGTCATCAAAAAGACAGGCCTTGCGGGCGGCAAGGGCGTCACGGTGCCAGAGACTCTGGAAGAAGCATTCGAGGCTGCTTCCAGGGCGTTGGCTGGCGACGCTCATGACCCCAACGCCGCCATCCTCATCGAAGAACGCCTCTTCGGCTGGGAATGTTCGCTGTTCTATCTGTGCGACGGCGAAACCGTGAGGGAGTGCGGAGAAGCCCAGGACTACAAGCGCCTGTCGGCAGATCCGGGATCCCCAAATACGGGCGGCATGGGGGCCGTTTCTCCCGTGCCGAACCTTACCGCCGAATACCGCGCCATCGTCCTCGATGAAATCGTGCTCCCGGTTATCGGGAAGATGCGGGAACGCGGTACTCCCTTTCAGGGCGTTCTCTATGCGGGCCTTATGATCACGAAGAACGGCCCCATGGTAGTGGAATTCAACGTCCGCTTCGGCGACCCCGAAGCGGAAGTGGTTCTGCCGCGCATGAAATCCGATCTTATTGACTACCTGTCGGCGTCCACCGAACGGGGAGCGCTCGCCGCACTGCCGCCCATCGAGTTCATGGATGTCGCGGCGGTGTGCGTCGTGAAAACGGCGTTCGGATACCCGGGCGAGGTACGCAAGGGGGACGTTATCCTGGGCAATGCCGTGCACGACGAAACGCTCGGCATGCTTTGCTATCACGCAGGCACGGCGACTCCCGGCATTCACACGGTCACGAACGGCGGCCGGGTGTTTTGCTTCGCGGGTCTCGGCATGACTCACCGCGAGGCGCGCGACTTGGCATATGAAAATGCCGACCGCGTCCACTTCGATGGCGAGTACCTTCGCACGGACATCGCGCGCGACTGTTAATTCGCCGTGAGCGATCTTTGGTGCTCCGCTAACCCTGGTTGGCGGAGCATCTTTTGTAAAAAACGCGCTCCGATAAAGAAGTTTTTCTGTCGGGGCTTGCGCTCAAAACGTGCGAGCGTACAATGCGGGTAATCATGAAGTTTCTTGAGCACCTGTTCAAGGAGATCCTCACCTTTGTTATCCTTGCGGTACTCATCGTTCTGCCGATCCGGCTTTTTGTGGCGCAGCCATTCGTCGTCGAAGGCGAATCCATGCACCCGACGTTCGAAAACGGCGACTATTTGATCGTCGACGAGCTTACGTATCGCTTTGAATCGCCGAAACGGGGCGACGTCATCGTCTTCCGCTACCCCGGAGACCCCTCCATCTTTTACATCAAGCGCATCGTCGCGCTTCCGGGCGAATCGGTGTCGATTAGCCACGGCGTCGTCTCGATTACGAAAACCGACGGCACCAAACTCACCCTGACCGAGCCCTACGTCGTTGCCGAAGACGCGAGCTATTCCGCGACCACGCATTTGGGGAACGACCAGTATTTCGTGATGGGCGACAATCGCCCCAATTCTTCCGACTCCCGCGTGTGGGGCCCGCTTCCGGCGAATGATATCGTCGGTCGGCCGGCCGTACGGCTCCTTCCCCCGTCCATGGCGAGCATATTCCCCGGGAGCGCAAGCGAACCGCAATGAGCACTCACTCACTCCGGCCGGATGACGTTCTGCGCCGAGCGCATGCGGTAGGAAATTATTACGGATTCACGCCCTTTGCCGTGCTTGCGGCCGCGAAGCGCGGCCAAGGCACGCGCGCTCCCTATCCCGAGGGCGTACACCCCGAAACGCTCGACCCCATCGCGCGCGACGTTACGGCATTTTTAAAGCAGGTGCGGGATTCGGGGCTCACGCCGTCGACCCTCCAGCCCCTATTCACCTGGCACACCAACGCCGCGCCCGGCCGCCGCTCGCCCGCCGTCATCACGCTCCAATTCCACGCGATGGGCGTGGACCGCTCCATCGCCGACGCCGTGCTCATCCGCACCGTGCGCGCCCTCATCGCCGACCTCACGAAGTCTGACCCTATGGTGCGTCTTAATTCCATGGGCGACAAAGAAACCCGCGCCCGCTTCGCGCGCGAACTCACGCAGTTTTTCCGCAAGCACGGCGCGACGCTCCCTCCGGAATGCATCACCTGCGCCAAAACCGACGTATTCGGAGCGGCGGAACTTTTGGCCGCAGCCGACAAAACCAACGACGTACTCCCCTCGCCGACCGACCACCTTTCTGAATTAAGCCGCAAGCACTTCGAAGACTTGCTGGAATACCTCGAGGCGACCGATACGCCGTACGAACTTTCTCCGAACCTTTTGTCCCGCGGCACGGCGTGGACGGAAACCTGTTTTGAAATGGTGGGCGAGAACGGCATCCGCGCATGGGGGTCCCGCTATCAAGAGCTCGCGCGGCCGTTCTTCCGCTCGGGACTCTCTTCCATCGGCGCGGTCATCCGCATCCCCGTTGCGAACCCTGCGGCGATTTCTCCCATGAAGCAGGCAGGGAAACCCCGCTTCGTGTTCGTCCACATCGGCGAGGAAGCCAAGCGCGAAAGCATCCGGCTCGCGGACAGCCTCCGCCATGCCCGGATTCCCCTCACCCAAGCCATCGGCATTGAGTCGTTGACCGAGCAAATGCGCTTTGCGGATATCATCAATGCGCCCTACCTGCTCATCATGGGCCGCAAAGAGGCGCTCGAGCGGTCGGTCATCCTCCGCGAGCGCTCCACCCACTCCGAAAACCTCATTTCCCTGGATACGCTTATCGACAAGCTCAAGAAGGTTGCGTAAAGGCGGGTGTTCATGGTATTCTCCGCGGTATGGAAAACGCTGTTCGCGTTGAGGTGCGTCGCGGTAAAAACGAGAGCTCGGCCTCGCTTATTCGCCGTTTCTCCCGCCGCGCGCAGGGGCTCGGCCTCGTGCGCGAAATGCGCAACCGCCGCTACTACGAGCGAATCAAATCGAAGAACGTGTATCACAAGCGTGCGCTCATCCGCGGAGAACGCCGCGCGAAATTCAGCGAAGACGTGAAGCTCGGCAAAATCGACCTCGTCGCACTCGCGGCAAGCCGCCGCCGCAAATAATGCCCGGACTCTCCGTTCGAACCCTTACCCGGCGCCCCGCGCCGGATTTTGCGTTTCAGCAGGCGTGCGCGGCAGTGCTTCCCGCCTGGGACATTTCGCTTGCGTTTGTCGGACGCGCGCGCGCAAAGCAATTGAACGAATCGCTGCGCAAGAAATCGTACACGCCGAACGTGCTGTCGTATGCGACCGGGACGCGCTCGGGAGAAGTCGTGATTTGCCTCGAAATCGCGAAGCGGCAGGCGCCGTCGTATGGCATGCCCTACCCCGTATTCGTCGGATTTCTCTTTATCCACGGCCTCTTTCATTTGAAAGGCATGCGACATGGCACTACAATGGAGAAGTCAGAGCGGTCGGTACTCGACCGCCTTGCTGGCGATTATCATGCCCCGACGCATCGCAACCGGAATAGACATAGGAACTTCCCAAGTAAAGGTAGTTATCGTCGAAGAGGTTAACAGCCCCTCCGGCTCTTTGCCGCAAGTCATCGGGACGGGCCTCGCCGAATCCCGCGGGCTCCGGCACGGATACGTCGTGAACAAAGAAGAAGTCGCCGAATCGATTCGCCAGGCAAAACTCCAAGCAGAAAGCATCGCGCACACCCCCATCCGTTCCGCGTTCCTCGCGCTCGGCGGCATCAGCCTCGACGAAGCGCGCGGCACGGGGGAAACCGTCATATCCCGCGCCGACCAGGAAATCACCGACCTCGACGTAGAGAAAGTAAAAGAGGCCGCGCGCACCCAAGCGGCGGCCGCGTTCATGAACCGCCGCGTACTTCACGAAATTCCGATCGAATTTAGAGTGGACGGCCAGAAAGCGCTCGGCGACCCGGTAGGCATGAAAGGCGTCCGGCTCGAGGGCGACTACCTTTTTG
>CAYYYQ010000093.1:0-1890 GCA_964475915.1 uncultured Candidatus Saccharibacteria bacterium | reverse complement strand
TCCAAAAGCGTGTCGACGCCCTTCCAATCGTAGTAGGTGGAGAAACTGCCGGTGTATCCGATAACGCGCTTCTCGCGAATGCCGTATCGTTCCCGTACCGCCTGTTTCGAAGGGAGGCGTTCGTACCGCGCGAGGTCAACGCCGTCGGGCGCTACCGCCAAACGCTCGCGCGGAACGCCGAGGCGCGCGAGGTCTTCGGCAAGTGCGCGGGTAATCGCGACGACGCCGTCGGCGTGGCGGAGGGCGAATCGGAAAAAGAATCCCGGGCGCACGCCATGCGCTTCAAAGAAAAAACGGGCGCGGACGCCGCGCAGGCGCGCGTAGCACCACATGAATGCGAGCAGACGGTCTTCGCGGCAATACGCTACGGTATAGCCCTTTTCCCGGATACGGGTCGCGTATCGCCACGCGAGCACGGGGCTTTTGCGCGAGCCCGGAATGCGTTCCAAATCGTACGATTCGTCGAGCCGAGCCTCCGTCGGAACCCCGAGCGCGAAATCGCTCCCCAGCGCTTTCGCGAATGCGCGCGCCATCGAGCGAACCTGCGCCCGGTTCGCGAGCCGGGACGGATAGAGCGCAGAGGTGGCGTACAGAAGCTTCATGGCACCAGGCGCGCGACAAACGACAGCGCGAACAAGGACGGCGAAATCGCCGTGAAAAAACGCGGCGCCGCCGTACACGGGGCGAACGTGTTCATCATCATCGCGTCGATGCGCAGCCCCGCGCGGCGCGCCATGTCGCGCATGACGCGATGCGTAAACCAGTACACGTGGCCTTTCCCCGGCCGGTTGTTTTCGGGAACGCGGCCCGCCGCCACCTGCACCCGCGCGGGAAGCGATGAAAAATTGGGCACGCTTACGACGACGCTTCGGCGCGCAAGACGCCGCGCTTCTTGCAAAAGCGCGAGCGGGTCATACACGTGTTCGAGCACGTCGAGCAGCACCACCGTGTCGAACGAACGGTCGGCATGTGGAATCGGCTCGGCAAAAGAATGCACCGCGGCGGCAAGTCCTTTTGCGTGGCACTTCTTCACGGCTTCCGGAGAAATATCGAGGCCGCTTGCTTCAATGCCGCGACTCGCGAGGAGCGAGAGCAGCAGCCCGTCTCCGCACCCGAGGTCGAGTACCGTACCCGCAGGGATAAGGGAGAGCGCGGCGCGGTGGCGGAACTCAAGCGACTGCGGCGCGTGTTTCCAGCGCGCGTCTTCGAATTGGGCGACGTCTGCATTCATGGGGTTCGTACCATTTCCTGGTATGCGGCTACTATCTCATGCACCAGCCGGTCGAGCGAATGCTCCTGCTCCACTTTCTCGCGGGCGGCGCGCGCCATTTCGCCGTAGCGCTCGGGTGGGAGTGCCGCCACGCGCGCGAGCGCTTCCGTAAGGGACGCCGCGTCGCCTTCCTGAAAACGGCATGCTTCCGGGATAAGCTCCGCGTACGCGGGGCTCGATGCGACGAGCAGCGTGCCCGTCGCAAGAGCTTCGAGCCCCGTTTTGTCGAAATTCCCCGCGGCCGTGAGGTTCACCGCGGCCGCGTGCTGCGCGAAAAGCGCCGGCGTCTCGCGGAGCGGCCGGGGTCCCAAAAAGCGGACGCATCCCTCGCTGAGAGCGTTCGCGAATCGGGCGCGGAGCTTTTTCCCGTACGCGGGTTCTTCGGGCCCGACGATGTCGAGCCTCGCGGCGACGCCCCCGGCGCGAAGCCGCATCACGGATTCGATGAGCAGGTCTACCCTTTTTGCGGGCGCCACGCGGCCCTGGAAATACAGGCTCCCCGCCGGCCGCGGCGCGGGAGTGAAGGCGAAAAGCCTCGTATCAACGCCGACGGGCATGCGCATCGCGCGCGGATGCCGGGCCGACGCGGCATACGGCGAGGTATGGAATACGCGATTCGC
>CAYYYQ010000092.1:0-1851 GCA_964475915.1 uncultured Candidatus Saccharibacteria bacterium | reverse complement strand
GTATCGCGCTAAGGCCCGTCCGGCTGCGCCGCAGCCCGTGGCCGAAGTCCGGATCACCCCGGCGCCCGCGCCCGCTCTCCCGCGCTCGCGTGAGCAGCTTGTCCGGGTGCCGGTGTCGTTCGTACGCCATGGAGCGGCCGTGCTTACCGCCCTCGTCGTGGTCGGCGCGAGCGCGTATGCAGCGCAGAGTTCGAATTTCGATGCGGTGGGTAACGCGCTTGCTGACGCAGCGACCGAAGCGGGACGCGGTTTCGCACTCATTGCCGGCAATGCGATCGACGCATGGAGCACGGCGCGGCCGAGCATTCCGGCTGCTACGATTGCCAGAACGACAGCAACCTCGAGCGCGCCGCGCGCGCTCTCGCTCCCCGCGACCATCGCGATTGCGCCCATCGAAACGACGCCGCGCGCGCATCCGCTTGGGGTAGCGGAAGCCCCCGAAGCGGGCACGGCGACGCCGCTCGGCACGAGCGCGCTCATGGTAGGCGCGTACACTCGGGACACCATCGCCCGCGCGCCTTCGGCGCTTTTCCAAAATTCCGTCGCGCTCGGTGGCATGTTCGCCCGCGCGACTCATGCCGTCGCGAACGGATCCGTAGAAAGCGCTTCGGTCATTGCGGATGCGCCGACCGCGACGGCGCAGTCGGTCCTGAATACCGAAGTCGCATTCGGCACGTGGCTCCAATCCGCGTCACACGCGACTGCGCGCGTCGCGCTCGCGCCCGTCGTCGCGCTCGGCACTGGCGCGTATTCCGCGACGACGGGCGCCGAATCGATTGCCGCGCGCGCGGGCACCGCGCAAGAAACGATCGCGGACGCTACGCTCGGAGCTCTGGGCCAGGCAAGCGCGCTGACCGGCCGCGCGGCGGAGACGCTCTCGCGCGCAACCGCGGGACCCCGCAAAACGCTCGCCGCAGCCGGCGAAGCGCTCTCGCCGCTTGAAGAAGTGGCGCTCGCGACGTACCGCACCGTGAACGGATTCTTTGCGACGAGCGCACGAACGCTTGCGTTTTTGCTTGAGCCGACGCCGCCCGTTGCGCGGGCGCCGGGCATAGAATTCGCGACGACAACGCCCGTAATTGCGCAAGCGGCAACGACCACCGGAGCGGTGGTCGCCGTCGCGCCGAATGCGCCGACCATCGAACACACCACGGTCATCGAGCGCTACGAAACGCCGCAGTTCATCCAAAACGGCGTGAGCCAAGCGTACGTCGACGCGAGCGTCGACGGGCTGCGCAACTTCGTATA
Source organism: uncultured Candidatus Saccharibacteria bacterium (assembly GCA_964475915.1). Classification (GTDB taxonomy): domain Bacteria; phylum Patescibacteriota; class Minisyncoccia; order Phycocordibacterales; family Phycocordibacteraceae; genus C7867-001. The sequence goes on along the minus strand of CAYYYQ010000092.1, from coordinate 603 downwards.
CGCCAACCTCAACTCGATTGCCGACAGAATTGGCGGCGGCACGACGCGCACCGTCACTTCGGGCGGCTCGGGGAGCGTCACCTCGGTCGACGCATCGGGCGGCACGACGGGACTTTCGTTTACGGGCGGCCCCATTACGGGCGCCGGCACGCTCACGCTCGACGGCACGCTCGCCGTCGCAAACGGGGGCACCGGACTTGCTTCCACCCCGGCATACGGAGAACTTCTGATTGGCGACGGCGCCGGCGGATACGAACACATCGCGACTTCTTCGCTCGGCATCACGACTTCGGTCGGAAGCGTTGCGTGGGGCGCCATTACGGGAACGCTCTCTGATCAGGGCGACCTACAGAGCGCGCTCGATGCGAAATTAAATGCTTCCGATTTCGGAACGAATTTCGTTTCGCACCTTGCGGCGACGACGAGCGTCGCATCGATTACCGCGCTTCCGAATCTCGGGACGGTTGAGACCTCGCTCACGGGCATACTGAAAGCAACGAGCGGCGCGCTTTCAACCGCCGTCGCCGGCACCGATTACTTCGACCCCGCAGCGTTCGGCTCGTCCTTCTACACCTACTTCCACGCGACCACCACCGACGCACT
>CAYYYQ010000091.1:0-1939 GCA_964475915.1 uncultured Candidatus Saccharibacteria bacterium | reverse complement strand
AGCGGGCACGAAGAGAAAATGAAAAAATTGCGCGCGTTTGCAGACGCGAGCGGGGCGAAGCTCGTCGCCCAGCACGACGTCTATTATTTGAACCCGGACGACCAGGAAGCGACGAGCATCATGCGCCGCATCCAGCACGGCGAGGCGGATCGAAACGAAGGAGAAGACTTTTCCTTCGTCTCGGAAAAAGACATGCGCAAATGGTTTAAAGACCTGCCGGAAGCCGTTGACCGCTCGGGAGAAATTGCCGACCGCTGCACTATAGAATTCACGCTCGGGAAATGGACTTTCCCCGCCGTTCCCGTTTCCGAAGGATTTGAAAGCCACGAGGAAGAGCTCCGCGCCAAAACGTATACGGGCATCACCGCGCGCGGACTCGAGAAAACGCCGGAAGTCGTGGACCGCATCGAATACGAACTGAAGATTATCAACGAAAAAGGGTTCGCCGTGTATTACCTCGTCGTGGCCGACCTCTTGCACTACGCAAAGTCCGCGGGCATCCTCACGACGACGCGCGGCTCGGCTGCCGGGTCCTTGGTCGCCTACCTTACGGGCATCACGAACGTTAATCCCCTCTTTTATAAACTGCCCTTCGAGCGGTTTTTGAACCCCGAGCGCCCGAAAGCGCCGGACATCGACATGGATATGGCCGATAACCGCCGCGACGACATGGTGGCGTATGCGAAGCAAAAATACGGCGCCGACCACGTCGCGCAAATCGGCACCTTCGGCACCCTCATGGCGCGCGCGGCCGTGCGCGACGTTGCGCGCGCCTTGGGCCACAGCTACGGCACGGGCGACCGCATCGCAAAACTCATCCCCATCGGCGCGCAGGGCTTTCCCATGACCATCGAGCGCGCGATGAAAGAAGAGCCGGAACTGAAAACCCTGTATCGCGAGGACGACGACGCCCGCGAAATCATCGACCTCGCGAAGCGCATCGAGGGGTGCGTGCGGCACGTTGGGGTCCACGCGGCGGGCGTCGTCGTCGCACCGACGCCGCTCAGAGAGTGGACGCCGCTCCAGTTTGACCCGAAAGGCGAAGGCAAAATCATCACGCAGTACGACATGTATTCCATCACCGACGAATACGGCGGCGTGGGGCTCCTCAAATTCGACTTTCTCGGCATTAAAAATCTCGCCATCCTCGCGGACGCGGTCCGCCGCGTCCGCGAATCGCGCGGCATCGTGATCGATATCGAAAATATTCCGCTCGACGACGCGAAAACCTTTGAGATGCTTGCCCGCGGGGAAACGGAAGGCACTTTCCAATTGAACGGCTCCGGCATGACGCGCTACCTCAAGGAGCTTCAGCCGACGACCATTCACGACATCAACGCCATGGTGGCGCTCTACCGCCCCGGACCGATGGAAACCATTCCGCAATACATCGAGCGGAAAAAGAATCCGGCGCTCGCCACCTTCCTCGATCCCCGCATGAAAGACTACCTCGATTTTTCCTACGGCCTATTGGTGTACCAGGACGACGTGCTGTTGACCGCCATCAAGCTCGCGGGATACACCTGGCTCGAAGCCGACACGCTCCGGAAAGCGATGGGGAAAAAAGTGCCGGAAATCATGCAGGCCGAGAAAAGCAAGCTCCTCAAAGGGTTCGTGGAATACGGCAAACTTTCGGAATCAAAAGCGGAAAAGCTCTGGCTTCTCATCGAGCCCTTTGCGGCCTACGGATTCAATAAGGCGCACGCCGCAAGCTACGGCAAAGTGGCGTATCAAACCGCGTACATGAAAGCGAATTACCCGGTCGACTACCTCGCCGCGGTGCTCACCGCCGACGCAGGCGACACGGAATCAATCGCGACCTTCGTCGCGGAAGCGGAGCGCATGCGCATCCCCGTTTTGCCGCCCGACGTAAACGAAAGCGGCACGGACTTTACCGTGACTGGCGCAAACAAAGACACCATCCGATTCGGGCTCGTCA
>CAYYYQ010000090.1:0-2896 GCA_964475915.1 uncultured Candidatus Saccharibacteria bacterium | reverse complement strand
GAGGGTGAAGTTGAGGTCGGTCGCTCCGGAATAGAGGTACGGGATCACTTCCCCCCCTGGCGCCGCGGGAGCGACGCCCACCCCTTCCGTAAACGGCAGAAGGCCGAACCAATTCTGGAAGAGGATGAGGAGGAATATCGTCATAATGAGCGGGAAAATGCGGCGGGCGATGGCGTCGTTCCCCAAGGTCTCGCGGACGAAGGCATACGGATACATGACGAGGAGTTCGACGATGAGCTGGAATTTGCCGGGGCGAAGCGACAAATTCCTTCCGGCAAAGAAAGCGGTGATGACGAGGAGCAGGGATACGACCACCGTCGTGAGTATGGTGTTGGTGACCGGAAAGCCACCGATATGAAATAGCGCCAAAGGCGCCAGGTGTATTGAGATACCCCCATCCATGCCCAGTATTCTACCAGAAACAGTCCTATCCACAATGCAGAAAGGCCGCGGCGATTACTCGTCCGCGGCCCCCATACTCGAGACCTCTTCGACCAACTGGAACCCTTCTAGATTAAAATAGTCCCGCAAAGCAAGCAAAAGGCTGCGATGCGAAACCTGGTCCTCGAGCGGGACGATTGAACAGAACCGTCCCTGATCAAAGTCCAGAATCATCGTAATGTTCCCGTCCGTAGGCACGGAAACTTCGATTCCCTGCAGCTCGGCAAGCCGTGCCGTCTCTCGCAGAGCCTCTTCTTCCGTGAGTCTCAAAGGAACGAACGTCGCGATAAAGCGTGCAAAGCCCATGACGCAACCTCCATGAGGATTGAGTAAGCGATGCCCCGATTCGGCACTTACCTTCCCGGCCAGTATACGGTTCGGCACTTGGATTGCAATACTTTGGCGCTTCCGGCAAGGGGTGGGGATAATCCCTTTACGGCCTTCACAGGCGCTTAAATGTGGTATAATCACCCCGTCAAGTAAGCATTAGCATAAATCAATCATCACTCATGCCTAGAACAGCCAATCCGGCACTTTTGAAACCGCTCGATCTCTCTCCTGAACTGGAGGCCGTCGTCGGCAAGGGCCCTATGTCTCGCGGTGAAGTCGTAAAGAAGATTTGGGAATACATTAAGAAGCACGATCTTCAGAACCCGGCCAATAAGCGCAACATCCTCGCGGATGACAAGCTTATGCCGCTCTTCGGCAAGAAAGAAGTCACCATGTTCGAGATGACGAAGCTCGTCTCGGCGCACATGAAATAATCCGGACTTCCGGATCAAGCAAAAACCCGCTTACAGCGGGTTTTTGCTTTTATGTGTGGACCCGAGGGGGATCGAACCCCTTACCTCTTCCATGCCATGGAAGCGCTCTACCAAGTGAGCTACGGGCCCGAGATGTTTAGCTTCTTCAAAAAGCGGCGGCCCGCTGCTGACTTCAAATATAATTCGCGCGATCGGGCTTCAGCTAACGTAGCATATTCTTCCGTATAGACAACGGAAATACCATTCATCATGCGGGTGCTGCGCGTATGACCAGAACGATGTTCCCGGACCCGTCGCTCAAGATTGTTCGTGAAGCCTTTATAGAGCTTCCCGCTCGAGTCCTTAAGAACATAAACGGTGTAAATGGTTGTCATGAAAGCGCTCCCCGCCCGACCGAGCGGCCCTCTGGAGCTCGGCCGTTCGGGCTGGTACCAAGTGAGCTACGGGCCCTCTGTATAGACACTCTACCGCACCCACCGTCTCAGCCTCAAGATTCGCGATGGTGTGGCGACTTTTTGAGTGATTCGAGGTCAGCGAGCACGCGGCGCACGTCGGTGGTGAGCTGCTCGAGGGTCACCGACTGCTCGCGCTTTCGCGCGACCTCTTCCGCTTCCTCGCGGGCGTCCTCTTCGCTGATTTCTTCGACGTCCTCCTGGATCTCGTCTATATCCTCCTGGATTTCGTCGACGTCTTCCTGGATTTCATCAATGTCCTCTTGAATGTCCTCCACGTCCTCGGAGACTTCGGCGAGCTCTGCGGCCTGCCGATTCACCGTCATCTGGATGAAAATGGCGAGGTAGATCGCTTCAAGCGATACGATGGTCGTAAGTATGAGGAACATAAGGTCCCACGACAAAAATCCGGCAAAAGAAAGCGCAAAGAACCCGACAAACACGACGGTGTGCGTGATAAGGGACGCGGTCGATCCTATCCACGTCGTAATGCGCTCAACGGAAGTCTTTTCGGGCGCGCTTTTCATATCCGCACCTTAGCACGCTAGCGCGGGATGGTGAACGAGTGGCGCGAGCGTATCGCATTTGCGAAAACCGGGTCGGTGTAAAGCGTGGCCGCTCCTATCGTCCGATCATAATCCGGGCCCTCGGGCGTCGTGCTCGCTTCGGCATGCTGGATGGTCATGGGCACGAGGTCGTAGGTCGTGCTTGTCGCGGAAAGCGCTGCACGAATAGCCAGACCGTGCTCCGTAGCCCAGGAAAAATCCTGGTCGAAGATGAAATTGCCGAGCGAGTAGAAAATAGGCTTGCCTTTGTAGAGTTCAAGCGGTTCGACGACATGCGGATGCGAACCCAAGACGGCATCCGCCCCGGCATCGATGAATGCATGCGCCGCCGTGCGCTGGAGCGCCGTCGTGGTCGTCGATTGGTATTCTTCTCCCGCATGCATCGTGGCAAATACGCGGTCGCATCCCGGGCGAAGGCGCGCGATTTCTGCGGCGACCGGCGCGGGATTCGCGTTGACGAACCCTTCGTACCCCACGAGGCAGACAACGCTGCCACCCACGCGGATAATGGAAGACAATGCCTCCCCGTTGTCTGGCGCGCCGAACGCGGCGACGCCGTTTGCAGCCAAATATCCGCGCGTTTCGGCAAGCCCCGCAGCGCCAAAATCGTCGGCGTGGTTATTCGAGAGGCTTGCTGCCTTCACGTTCCAGGCGGCAAGCCACGCGCCGAAGC
>CAYYYQ010000089.1:0-2577 GCA_964475915.1 uncultured Candidatus Saccharibacteria bacterium | reverse complement strand
TTCTCTCAGCGGGGCCCCTTTGGGGCGGGGTTCGGCGGCCAGGGCGTTGAGTTTGATTTTGGCGACATATTCGAAGGGTTCGGCGACCTGTTCGGTGGGCGCGGAGGCGGAACGCGCCAAAAGCGCGGCCGCGACATCTCCATTGATATCGAAGTATCGTTCAAAGAAGCGGTGTTCGGCGCGAAGCGGTCGGTACTCATCGCGAAAGTAAGCACCTGCGACACCTGCGAAGGCTCGGGCGCAAAACCGGGCACCGCCATGGACACCTGTACGACCTGCAACGGCGCCGGGCGCGTGCACGAAACCCGCAATTCCGTGTTCGGGCAGGTGACGAGTTCCCGCGCGTGCCCTACCTGCGACGGGACGGGAAAGGTGCCCAAAGAAAAATGCCCGACCTGCAGCGGCAAAGGCGTACTCCGCCGCGAAGAAGAACTCCATATCTCCATTCCCGCAGGCATCGACCCCGGTGAAATGATCCGCATGCCGCGCCAAGGCGAAGCGGTGAAAGGCGGAACGCCGGGCGACCTGTATGTCAAAGTCCACGTAAAGCACCACCCGGTATTCCGAAAGGAGGGGTCGAATTTGGTGATGAACCTGCCCATCCGGCTCACCGATGCGCTCCTCGGCACCACCGTCACGGTGGAAACCCTCGAGGACAAGAAGCTCGAGGTAAAAGTGCCGCAGCTTTCGCGCGCGGAAGAAACGCTGCGCGTGCGCGGGAAGGGCGTCCCCATCGACGGCGGGCGCGAGCGCGGCGACCTATTGATCCACGTGACGGCGACCCTTCCGAAGAAGTTATCCAGTCGAGCGAAAAAGGCGATCGAAGAATTGAAAGGCGAAGGATTATAATACGGGCATGAATGCTCTCGTCGCCGCGCTGTATGCCGGGTATGCGCTCTACATCGTGTTCCCGTTTGCGGGGGCGCTCGAAGCATTTGGCACCACGAATCAAACCCGCTTCGGCATCGACCTCGCGCTCTATGCCGCGTGCTGCGCCGTATTTTATTACGCTTTCCGGCACTTCATCACGAACGGGTACTCCCGAGACGCCTGGATAAAAGCCGTTATCGGGGTGCTGGTCATCGCCTTTTTGCTCGCGCTTTCGTACCACGCATTCCTTATCGGGAACGCCATCCAGCTCCCCGGATTCCTCTCGCTTGCCTTTGCGCCGAACCAGTACTTTTTCTGGTGGTTCATTGCGCCGCTCGTTGGCCTCCTCATCCTCGCGCGGTAGGGTAGGCACTAATGGTACACTTCAGTCATAATTAGCTCGCACCATTACCATGAAGATAACCCTTGAAGACGTCATCGACCTATTTACCAAGCGCTTCGATAGCATTGATGCGCGATTGCTGGCAGTCGAAGGAGGCCTGCGCGAGACTAAGCGCGTTGCGTACGACATCCAAGACGAGGTAGGAGCAATCAATACCGCCATCGAAAACGATGCCAAGCGCTATTTTGACCACGACAAGCGCATTGCTCGACTCGAGAAAGCGCGAGCCTGATTTGATGGTATAGTGCGGATATGAATCTCGCCGAAGACCTGAAAGCGCGCGGATACGCGGAACAGGCATCTGCCGAGCTGGAGAAAATAATCGCGGTACCGCGCACCGTATACCTCGGCATCGACCCCACGGCCGATTCCGCCCACGTGGGGCACCTCGTCCCCATTATCCTCATGAAGCGGCTTGCCGCCGCGGGGAACAAACTGATTTTCGTCGTCGGCGGAGGCACGGGCATGATCGGCGACCCGAAAGAAAAAGGGGAGCGAATGCTCCTCGACGAGCGCACGCTCGCGAGAAACACTAGGGCGCTCACTCGGCAGCTGAAAAGCATCCTCGGCCGCACGCCGTTTCGCATGGTGGACAACGCTTCCTGGCTCGGGAAGGTGAAATTGATTCCGTTTCTCCGCGACATCGGGAAGCACTTCACCGTGAACGACCTCGTGAAGCGCGACCTTATCAAAAAGCGCCTCGAGACGCCGGACGAAAGCATTTCCTATACCGAATTCACTTATGCCTTGCTCCAAGCGTATGACTTTTTGATGCTGAATGAGTGGTATGGATGCGACGTCCAAATAGGCGGGTCGGACCAGTGGACCAACGTGCTGTCGGGCGTCGACCTCATCCGCAAAAAGACGGGGAAGGAAGTCTTTGCGCTTACTTTCCCGCTTATCACCGACGCCACGGGCAAAAAATTCGGCAAATCGGAAGGCAATGCCGTCTGGCTCGACCCGAAAAAGACCTCGCCCTTTGCGTTCTATCAATTCTGGCTCAACTTGCCTGACGAGGGGCTCCTAACCTACCTGAAGGTCTACACTTTTATGCCGCTCAGCGACATCGAGGCCCTCATGGAAAAGCATCGGGCTAACCCGGGCGCCCGCGAAGCGCAGGAAACCTTGGCGAGCCAGGTGACGGAACTGGTGCACGGGCCCGCGGCCACGGCGCAGGCCATTGCCGCCACCGACGCATTGTTTGGCGGCCGTCCTTTCCACGAGCTTACTTCGATCGAAAAGACCGTCGCGCTCGCCGAAGCGCCGACCTTCGTCATTCCGAGAAAAGAGTTGGCAGAGGGGTA
>CAYYYQ010000088.1:0-6498 GCA_964475915.1 uncultured Candidatus Saccharibacteria bacterium | reverse complement strand
TGGTGCTCTATGACCTCCGGCACCTCATCGTGCCGCCGCCGTTTTCTCTTGCCCTCATCCTCTTCGCCCTCCTCTATGCGGCACTGGCCGCCCCGAGCCTCGCAAGCGCGGCAGCCGTTCTCTTCGAGTCTTTTTGCATCGGGGGGCTGTTGTTCCTTTTTTACGCTCTTTCGCGCGGGCGCGTCATGGGCGCGGGCGACGCGCCGGTCGCGTTCGCGCTTTCGCTTCTCGTGGGGCAGAACGCCATTGCCGGGCTCGCGTTTTCGTTTTGGATTGGCGCGGTCATCGGGATAATCGTGTTGTTGCGCCGCCCAAAGGGCCATAGAATGGGAGTTGAGGTGCCGTTCGTGCCGTTTATGGCCGCTGGCTTCCTGCTCGCTTTCTTTACCCAATGGAACCCTTTTCTTTTTTAACGCCGCCAAAGGGTCTTGCCGCGCTCCAAGCGGGGTTCACGCTTATCGAAATGCTCGTGGTGCTCGCCATCATCGTCGTCATTACCTCCATCGCGCTTGCGGGGCAGTCGGGGTTCAATCGCACGCTTGCCTTGAATAACGCTACCTACGACGTCGGCCTCTCTATCGAGCTTGCGCAGTCGAAAGGCCTCTCGAGCCAGGCGACCGGCGCTAACCCAAGCAACACGGGGTACGGCGTATCGTTTACCCCGAGCAGCGCGCAGTACGCGCTTTTCGTTGACAGCTACCCAAGCGTGGGAAGCGCGACGGTGTGCCACCCGGCGGCAAATGCGAGTGCGCCCGACGCGCGCCCGGGAGACTGCGTGTACGAATCCGGCCAGCATGAATTGGTGCAGCAATACAGCCTCAACAACGGATTTACGATAGGGAAAATGTGCGCGCGACCGGCATCCGGCCCCGACGTGTGTTCCGACAGTACCCTCAACGCGCTTGCCGTCACCTTCGCGCGCCCCAACAGCGAGACCTTTGTCTACGGCCAAGTGAACCATCAAAATACGCCCTGGACGAAATTCATAAGCGCCTGCATCACCGTGGTCGCGCCGAGCGGAGAAGAGCGGTACCTCAACATCTCGCAAACCGGCCTCGTGTCTATTGCCACCTCTTGCTCATGACGCGCACCCCGCACCACGGCTATACTCTCATCGAGCTTCTGGTGTCGCTCGGCATTTTCTCCGTGGTCATGCTCGCGGCGACGGCGGCGTATCTTTCGTTCATCAGCTACAACCGGCAAGCGCAGGCGACAAGCACGATTATCCACTCGCTTGCGTATTCGATCGACAGCATGGCGCGCGATTTGCGCACCGGCGACAGGTACACCTGCTCGGGCGGGTGCCCGTCGGGAAGCACGGTGGGAAGCACCGAGCAAATAACCTTTACCGACGCGAATAACTGCACCGTTACGTACGCGACGGCCAATAGCGCCATCGTCCGCTCGGAAGACTCGGGAACCGGATGCACCGTCGAATCAAACCTCCCCATTACCGACCCGGGCGTCGTCGTGCAAAAGCTCCTCTTTTTCGTGCGCGGCACGACGGCGGGCGACCCCATCCAGCCCATGATTACGCTTGTGATTAGCGGGTACGCCTGCGTGCCGAACACCGATTGCGCTCCGGGCTCCGCGGGCAGGATTCCGTTTAACGTCCAGACCGGCGCGACACAGCGCATCCCCGACCTATGATCAACGACCGCACCGGCTGTACCCCGTTAGAGACGAGAACCGTTCGTCAATTAACGGCGTGGCCAAGCACCAGGTTTCTAAGGGGGTTTACGCTCATTGAAACCTTGGTAGCCATTGCGGTAATGACCGTGGCGCTCCTCGCGCCGTTTGCCGCCATCGAGCGCGTCGTTGCCGCATCGCGCATCGCGAAAGACAATCTGATCGCGTCTACGCTCGCGCAGGAAGCGATTGAATACGTGCGCTTCATCCGGTACAACAACTACCTTGCCTACCGCGACGACGTAAACGGCTACCAAAGCCACATTCTCGACGGTTTGAATAGCGCACCAAATTGCACGAACGGAAATCGCTGCACCGTCGACACGACCGTCGCCCTCTCGGCCGCGGTGGCGTCGTGCCAAAACAATTCCTGCGGCCCGCTGTATCTCGATGCAAACGGTTTCTACACCCAAAATGCAAGCGGCGGGAGCAAAACCCTCTTTACGCGGTCCCTCACGCTGACGCAGGACAGCGTTCACGGGAACGAAACGGCGACGGTGACGATTACCTGGGAAGACCATGGCAACCAAAGCATGACGCTTTCCGAAACCTATTATGATTGGCTCTAACCTCATGCGCCGGGTGCAGAAACAGCGGGGATTCGCGCTCCTCGTCGCGCTCGTGCTTTCGTCCGTTGCGGCGGCGGTGACGGTGACGCTTACCGCGCTCGCGTACAAAAGCCTCTTGCTTTCAGCCGCGGCGCAGCAATCGCAGTACGCGTTTTATGCCGCCGACGCCGCTCTCGATTGCGCGCTCTTTTACGACAACGCTTCTCACGTCCTCTTTCCGTATGGCGGCACGGGAACGGCTTCGTTCGACTGCGCCGGCGTCACGGTGACGCTCACGCCGACCACCGCGAACGGCCAAACCGTGTATCAGTCCGCGCAGTGGTTTACGGTAAACGGCACGCATTGCGCCCATATCACCATCTATAAATCCGCGAGCGAGGACAGCGACCACCATACTGGCTTTCTCTATGCCGACGGCACGGACGCCAAGTGTTCCGACCTCGCAAACCCGCGCGCGGTAGAGCGCGGCCTTAAAGCCATCTACTAATACCCCTCGTTTGGTACACTGGGCGCATGAAGCCACCCCGGGAAGCCGTCGAGCGCGCCGCGCGGCTGCGCGCCGCCATAACGAAATACCGCACGCTCCAGCATGTCGCGGACGAAAGCCCCATTTCCCCCGAAGCGCTCGACTCGCTTAAATACGAGCTCGCCGAGCTCGAAAGCCGGTACCCAAGCCTCGTGACCCCCGATTCGCCGACCCAGGTGGTCGCCGGCGCACCGTTGCCGGAACTCAAAAAAGTGCGGCACGAAGTGCCGCAGTGGTCCTTTAACGACGCATTTACGGAAAGCGACATTCGCGATTTTGACGAACGGGTGCGCCGCCATACGGGGAAGGCGCCTACCTACGACCTCGAGCTTAAAATAGACGGGCTCAAAGTGGTGTATACCTACAAAAAAGGGAAGCTCGTAACCGCCGCGACGCGCGGCGACGGCGTCGTGGGAGAAGACGTGACGCATAACATTCGCACGGTGAAATCCATCCCGCAAACGCTTGCGGTCCCCATCGATTGCGTGGTCGAGGGCGAGGTATACCTCACGCGATCGGGACTCGCCTCGCTGAATAAAAAGCGCGCAAAGGAAAACCTGCCGCTTTTTGCGAATCCCCGCAACGCCGCGGCCGGATCGATTCGCCAGCTCGACCCTGCCGTCGCGGCGACGCGCCCGTTGGCCGCGTTCATCTACGACCTATCGGCGTCGTCCGAACCGCTTCCGCCCACCCAGAGCGAAGAATTGGAGCGGCTCGCAGAGCTCGGATTCCCCGTAGAGCCGCACCACCGGCACGCGGAGTCGCTCGACGACGTATTCGCCTATTGGAAAAAGTGGGGGAGCGCGTCGCGCGACGCGTTGGATTACCAGCTCGACGGCGTCGTGCTCAAAGTGGAGTCGCGCGCGATGCAGGAAGCATTGGGATACACCGGCAAGGCGCCGCGCTACGCGATAGCGTACAAATTCCCGCCGGAACAAGTGCAGACCGTGCTCGAAGACATTTCTCTCCAGGTGGGCCGCACCGGGAAACTCACGCCCGTCGCGCATTTGCGGCCCGTCGCCGTTGCGGGGTCGGTGGTCGCGCGGGCGACGCTCCATAACGAAGATTTCATACGCGAGAAAGACATCAGGATCGGCGACACGGTCATACTGCAGAAGGCGGGCGACGTGATTCCGGAAATCGTGCAGGTGATCAAAGAATTGCGTCCGAAGCATGCGAAGGCATGGACGTTCCCGACGCAATCGAATTTGTGCGGCGGCGACGGGCGCATCGAGCGAATTCCGGGCGAAGCCGCGCACCGCTGCTCGGTGCCCGGGTCGTTTGAAATTCAAGCGCGCAAACTCATTCACTTTGCGGGAAAGTCGGCGCTCGACATAGACGGCATGGGGAAAGAAACTGTGCGCCTCCTTATGGAGGAAAACCTCGTTTCCGACTTCGACGACGTTTTCGAGCTTACCAAAGACGAACTCTTGGCGCTCGAAGGATTCGAGGAAACCAAGGCGAATAACCTCGTGACGGCTATCAGGGCCGCGCGGCGCGTACCGCTCGCGCGGCTCCTCGTCGGCCTCTCCATTCCGCACGTCGGCGAAGAAAACGCCTACCTGCTTGCGGGGACCTTCCGCACGCTCGCCGCATTGCGGCGCATAGACGAGGACACTCTCGCGCGCATTGAAGGCATCGGCCCCATTCTCGCGAAGTCCATCGCCGCGTGGTTCCGGGATAAAAGCAATGCGAGCACCCTCGACCGGCTACTCGAGCATCTTTCGGTAGAGAAAGGAGAAGCGCCGGCCAAGGGCCCCTTGAGCGGGAAAACGGTGGTGGTGACCGGCACGCTTCCGACCCTTTCGCGCGAAGAAGCGGAAGCCAAAGTGCGCGAAGCGGGAGGGAAGGCGAGCGGGTCGGTGTCGAAAAAAACGGCGTTCGTGGTCGCGGGCGAAGCGGCGGGATCGAAGCTCGCGAAAGCCGAGCAGTTGGGGGTTGAAGTCATCGACGAACGGGAATTTCTAAGGCTTTTGGGTAGCCGTCCATAAAAGGTTGTTTTGAACTGTTACCAGGCTACTAAACCATTACGGACACTTGACAGGTAGCTTATTTATACAGTATAGAGTATGCGCGCAGTTCCTTGATATCTTCAACTTGCGTTTGCCATGGCAGAAAGCGGCTTATCTATAGGCCATTCTCTGCTATGGCAAACCCTCAACACCGAGGAACCATTGGCAATCAGAAAGGAACACCCCGTGGAAAACGGAAACACCCTTTCGCTTGACCAACAAGCGGATTTACACGCGGCAGTCATCAAGGCATTGCCGCGCGACATCACACCCGACATCGCCGAAGGCTGGAGGAACAACGGCAAGGGGCTTACCAAAGCCCTTCGCGCCGCTCTGCTCCCGCCCGAGCCCGCGAAGGCCACTGTGGCCGAACAGCCGCTCGACAGCATCGTACGCGTCGAGCGTTCGCAGAAGCCTTCCTATCCCGATTGGATGAAGAAGGTGATGCACCCCGAGCTGGAATGCACAGGACCCGCCGAGTTCGACCTCGGCACACTCGACCAGTGGCTCCACGACGGCCAGAAGGGCGGCAAGTGGGTGAAGGGGGAGGTCATTTACGACCACCTTAAGAGCGCGAAGATGCTCGACACCTGCCTTAGCCTCCAAGACGGTCTCGCCGTCCAGCAGAAGGGCATTGCGGTCTTCCGCAAGCACTTCGGTGGCAAGGCCGTCTTCCTTTGGAAGTCTGTGGTCTTGAACCGCGACGATAGTCTCCATGTCCCGTATCTCATCGAGTTTGGCGGGCAGGTAGTGGTAGGCTGGATCTGGTTCGGCTACGGCTGGCGCGGCCTCAACCCTGCATTGCGGTTCGCAAGTTGAAATAGGGACTTTGAGCCTCGGGTCTTTCAGACTCTTTGCTCTCTGTCCTTTGCCCCGCGTCTGTCTGAAAATGGCAGCGCGGGGTTTTGTTTGTATATGAAAACTGCGGCAGGTGAATACGCGGGCGATTACTGTTTCAACTGGAGGGTTATGATAGAGTGCCTTTATGGCTTCGGTTGAAGACGTCAAAAAGCTCGCGGCGCTTGCGCGGCTCGACATCAAAGAAGACGCGCTCGCGGCATTCGCCGCGGAATTCGAGGGTATTTTGAAGTACGTGGGACAGCTCGAAACCCTGTCGCTCGACGCGGGCGCGGCGGGAGCAAAGCCGGCGCTGCGGAACGCGATGCGCGAGGATGGGGAGCCGCACGAATCGGGTCTCTATACCGAGAAAATCGCAGAGCAATTTCCCGCGCGAACGGAAAGCGAAGGCAAGGGAGGCACCTACCTCGAGGTGAAGCAGATTATTTCCCATGACTAACGCGCTGAACGAACTCACCATCGCCGAAGCAGCGAAGGCTCTTCGCGCCAAGGAATGCACGGTGCGCGAACTGTGGGACGCCTGTGCCGCCGCCGCAAAAGAGAAAAATCCCGAATTGAATGCCTATCTCGAGATTTTCGATGCCGACGACGCGGCCATCGACGCGGCGCAGAAGCGCATCGACGCGGGCGACGCTCCCACGCTCTGCGGCATTCCGCTCGCGATAAAAGACAATATTTTGATCGAAGGAAAAATAGCGAGCGCGGCTTCAAAAATGCTCGCGAATTACCGCGCGACCTACGACGCGTTCGTCATTCAGAAATTAAAGGAAGCGGGAGCACTCTTTGTGGGCCGCACCAACATGGACGAATTCGCAATGGGTTCGTCTACCGAGAATTCTGCGTT
>CAYYYQ010000087.1:0-1820 GCA_964475915.1 uncultured Candidatus Saccharibacteria bacterium | reverse complement strand
GGCCCGCGTAATTAGCCGAGCAGTGGATGTGGCCGTTCGGGTCGTGGAGATAATAGATGCACGATGTTTTCTCGGGGTCGAGCACCGCTTCGATAGCGGTGAGCGGCGGGTTCGCAATCGGGTGCGGCGGAAGCCCCGTATGTTCGTAGGTGTTAAAGGGCGAATCAAGGTATTTGTCTTTGGATTTTACGACGGGCCACCATCCGTCCGTTTCGTTCCCCTTCACGTATTGCAAAGAAGCGTCCACCTGGAGCGCCATGCCGGTGCGAAGCCGGTTCCATAAAATGCCTGAAATGAGTTTCATATCGGGGCCCGCGGCCTCACGCTCGATAAGCGAGGCCAGCGTGAGCACGTCCGTCCATTTTTCGCCTTTTGCCGCCGCTTCGGCCGCATAGGGCTCGAAAGCTTGCGCAAAGCGGTCGCGCATCCGCGCGGCGATTTGCGCCGGCGCTTGATCCGAGGGGATGAGGTAGGTATCGGGATAATATACGCCCTCTGCGTAGGACGGCGACGGGTTGGTGTCCGTCGCATTCCACTCGGCAAGCTCAGACGGCGTCCAGGAAAGCGCCGACGCGAGCAAATCGCCGATTTGCTCTTTGCGGAGCCCCGGCGGCACGACCACCCACGCGATATACGGCGACGACGACAGCGTATTCGCGACGCTCCACGCGTCCATGGAAGGCGCCACTTCGTAACCGCCGGGCCGCGCTTCGTGGATGCCGGCGCGGCTCGTATACGCAAGCCGGAATGCCCACGCGCTGCGCACGATGCCCGCCGCGGCAAGCCGGGCCGCTACTTCGCTCATGGACTCGCCCGGAGAAACGACGAAGTCCTGCTTCGCCGCATCGCTTCCCGCCGGGCCGAAAAGATAGGCGTAGGCAAGCACCGTAATGAAAAGCGCGAGCGCGAGAGCGCCGAACGCGTACCACCAATAACGGAAAGAGCGGTGACCAATATGCATTCCGCCCATTCTACCTTATGGAGCCAGCGGGTCGGGGAGGTAAGGATGGTCGGGCTCGTCGTCGCCCTCACCGGCATCACTGCCCTCGTCCGAGGAATCGTCGGCTGAAGGCGGCGTTGACAGAAAGTCTTGAAGTTCTCGGGCCTTTTGAATCGCGTCCGCATAATCGGCTGCGGCTTCTGTCGTTGATCCAACGGTGAATTCCGCATCCGCGCGGACGACGAGCGCCGCGAGGTCGTCGATGCGCGCCGAACCTTCCGCCACAACCGAGGCAGCAAGCGCCGGATCGGCGATGGTGGTGGTCGCGAGCGAAAGCGCGTCGTGCGCCTTCCGGGCGAGCAGGTCGAGATCCCCGTCCGCGGGCTCGCTATCGATCGCGGGCGCCCCGGTTGTCATGAGCATCATGACGGCGGGACGCTTTGCTTCCCCGCCCGGCGCGGCCTCATCGCCCGCAGATGGTTCCGTATCCGCGGGTACGGAGCGCGCGGGCATAAACGCCGCCTTCTCCACTTCTTGGGAATGCGCGGAAGGCGGCGGGGCGGCGAGGGCCAGCACCAAATTCCCCGACGCCCGCGTCGTCGTCGCGTTGCCGCTCTTTTTTGCCGCCGTGAGGAGTATCGCGCTCTTTTCCGTAACGCGGGCGCGGAGCACATCGGCGTGCGCCTCATCGAGCGCGTCGGCGTGCGCAGAAAAGTTCGCCGCGAGTTCTGCCGAGGTCGTCGCGTCGAGCGAACCCTTTGCCGCGAGCGCCTGCGCTTCGTCGACGCGCGCGAGGGCGACGTCGGCATTCCACGCATTTTTCGCTTCCGGGGTTATCGCGAGCACGCCCGTGATGGGTTCCGTAACATTCACCTTGACG
>CAYYYQ010000086.1:0-2325 GCA_964475915.1 uncultured Candidatus Saccharibacteria bacterium | reverse complement strand
CTGGGCGGAAAGCGCGCGTCCGACGCCCCATACGTCGCCGATGGCCGTTTTCGCAAGATACGGCTCTTCCCACCCGGGGCGGATGTAGGTGAAGCCGTTCGGCTTATGGAACTTCGACCCCAGTTTCGCGAGCGCTTTGGTCGACGCGAGCCCCAGGGAAAACGAAAGCGCGAGTTCGGTACGCAAATCCTGCTGTATCTTCCGCGCGATTTCTTCGGTGCTCAGGCGGAGCACCGCGTCTTGGCCCGTGAGGTCGGCAAAACATTCGTCGATGCCGTATTCTTCTACGCTCCGCGCGTACCGCCGCGCGATGGCGTAGAGCCACTTCGCGTACATGCCGTAGAGCTGGTAGTCGCCCGGGAGCACGGTGACCTGCGGGAACTCGCGCACGACGTCGCGAATCGGCATCGCGCGGCGGATGCCGAGCGCTTTCGCTTCGTAGGTCGCGGCGCTCACAATTCCGCGCTCCTGCCCCGTTACCACCGGCTTTCCCCGCAGCGCGGGATTGCGCGATACTTCGCACGCGGCGAAAAAGCTGTCGCCGTCGACATGCACAATGGCGCGCTCGATCCCCGCTTCCATGCCTAATATTTGCGCACCACGGCCGTCACCACGGCTTCTATGGTGAGGTGGCCTTTCGGGTAAATCGGCTTATATTTTTCGTTCGCGGGCTCGAGGTAGTATCCGCCGTCGTTCCCTGCCGTGAGCTTCGTCGAGCGGCGCAAGTATTTCATGGTGTATTCGCCTTCGATGGAAGCGATCACGATTGCCCCCGGCTTGTACGTTTGCCGGCGCTCGACGACGACCATGTCGCCCTCGCGGATGCCGGCGTCGATCATGGAATCGCCTTTTACCTTGAGCAGGTAGCTCGATTCTTTATTCGGCGCGAGGAATTCGTCGAAATCGATAACGTCGAGAAATTCTTCTTCGGCGGGCGACGGGAATCCCGCTTCGACGACGCCGAGGAGCTTCGCGCCGCCCCGCAGGCGCCGGCCGGGCGCGAGCTTCCCCTGCGCGTCTTTTACCACGACGCCCTCTTCCACCAATTTTTCGATACATTTGTACGCGGCGTTTTTGGACTTGAACCGCGCAAGCTGCATGAGTTCTCCGTATCCGGGCAGCCGGTAGTGCTTCGCGTAAAAGTGCTCGACTTTCTGCTTGTGGAGTTCGTACGACGACATGCCCCCAGTATAGGTGAACGATGGTTCACCCCGCAATGCGCCGCCGGTGGATAACCCTAGCAGCGCGGGTCCGAACGCTTCCATTCGATGAACCGGCCGGCCTTGAGTTCCATGGGGTCGGCGCGGCGGATGAAGCGCCGATTCCCTTTCGGGACGAGGTCGGCGTGCGGCAATCGGTCGAGCAGGGCGTCGAGTTCCCACAGGGGCTTTTCGGTGGTGACCCAATAATCGCCGAGCGCTGCAAGGTCGAGCGGACGCGTGGAATACGAGGCAAGCGTTTTCACGCCGTGCTCGTTTTCAAACCATTCGTGGAAATACGAAAGCGCGAGCTCGCGCAGCGTTTTATAAACAGGGTCGCGGAATCGGATGGTCGCGTGATTCGTTTTGCTTATCGCGCCCCAATAGCCATTTTTTTCATACAGCGCGACCACGTGGTCGACGTCCGGGCGCAGGGAGCGCAAGTCCATGATGAGCGGCTTTTCTCCGTGAAGCCACAGCGCCGCCGCCGCGATAAGCGCGCCTTCGATGCAGTGCGCTTTGCGTTCCCGGAGCGCGGTGCGCGGAGAATAATGCGTCTCTCCCTTCTTTTCCCAATTCATGGGAATGCCGTCCAAAAAGTCCTGTATGTTTGCGGGCGTCGTAAGCGCCCGAAGCACGGCTGTTTCCTCGCGCGTGAGGCCGTTCATAGCGCATAGTGTACCCCGCGCGGGCGCGAGATAGCGAAAAGAGGGCCGATGTGTTATAATGTATAGATGCAAGAACGACTTCGCGCGTTTATGACGCGCAGCTATGCCTGGGTGCGTGCCCAGCCGCTCGCGTATCAAATTGGGGGCGGCATTGTGGTGGTGCTTATTATTGTGGGCGCCGTACACGCGGCGACGGCCGGCGCGCCGGAAGCGGCGTCCGTATCCACGACGCCGCATGTGTCCGTTTCTTCCGTCGCCGCGCTTTCTTCGGCGAGCGGCCCCCTCACCATTACCGGCACGGTGACCTCGCTCAACCACGCGACCATCCTTGCCCAAACCTCGGGCGAGGTCACGAGCCTCTCGGTGAGCGTAGGCTCGTCGATGTACGCCGGGGAAGAAATCGGGCGATTTGAAAACAGCAGCCAAGCGGCGGCCGTCACCGAGGCCCAGGGCGCCTA
>CAYYYQ010000085.1:0-7160 GCA_964475915.1 uncultured Candidatus Saccharibacteria bacterium | reverse complement strand
TTCCCGGTGACGGCCACTTCGGCCAACCTCGCGGGCGCAGAAACGCCGGCCGCGATTCCAGACATCATGCGGCACTTCGCGGACAAGATCCGAGACATCGCGCTTTTCGTCGACGACGGCCCGCGCGCAGGCGGCACGCCGTCCACCGTGATTTCGTTCGTACGCGATCGGCCCGAAATCCTGCGCGTAGGCGCGGTTTCGCGCGAAGCGCTCGGGCTCTAGCTACCAATTGCTGTCGTCGCTATCCATCAATTGCCAGAGGTAAAGCGATGCGACGGTGCGATAGGGCGCCCAGCGCTCCGCCGCTTTCTCCATTTTCTTAATGTTCGGCATCTTCTTTTTGCCGTGAAGCTTTTGGAACCCCTTTTGAATCGCCAGGTCGCCCGAAGGGAATACGTCGGGGCGGAATAGCGTGAACATGAGGAACATGTCGGCCGTCCAGCGGCCGATGCCTTTCACCACGATTAAATGCTCGCGGATTTCTTCGTCGGTCATTTTCGGGAACTTTCTCGGATTGATGGTGCCGTCCAAAAACCGCGCCGCGAGGTCGCGCATGTAGTTAATTTTCTGATTCGAGAGTCCGGCCGAGCGCATATCGGCGTCGCTCAATTTCGCTATATATTCCGGCGTCATTTTCTTTTTGGGGAAAAGCGCGACAAAGCGCGCGAGGATGGATGCGGCCGCTTTGCCCGAGATTTGCTGGTAAATGATGGAGTGGGCGAGCGAGGCAAAGGCGTGCTTGGGCCGGCGGAAGGGATTGAGCTTCCGGTCTTTCATGGCCGCTTTCATCAAAGGGTCCTTCCTCAGGTGCTTGTGGGCGGCGTCGAGCGCTCGTTTATTCATGGATGGGGCTTATTATACGCGTGCTATATTTCAAGCATATCCGTAGTTATATTGTATGGCTTTACCGCATTTTTCTCGCACGTATGAACAGTGGGCGCCGTTTGTCGCCCGCATTATCCTCGGCGGCACCTTTCTTCTCGGCGCGTCGTTTAAAATTCCGACCACGGCCGGATTCGGCATGGAAGTGGGGATGACGAGCAGCATGGGACTACCGTATGCAACCGCCTTTGTCGCGCTCGCATTCCTGCTCGAAGTCGCGTGCGGCATTGCGCTTATCGTGGGGTGGCATACGCGCCACGCCGCAGTGGTGCTCGCGGTGTTCACGCTCGCCCTCGCCCTCATCTTTTATTCAAATTGGTCGAGTCCGCAGGTCATGGGCGAATTTGTCTCGCACCTCGGCCTTATCGCCGGACTCCTGTACGTCTCGGTGTATGGAGCAAAGAAATTCGCGCTAATGCGGGACTAATTGGCGGGCTCACAGAAAAAGCGGCCCCTTGAGGCCGCTTTTTCAAAGTGTTGCGGAGGAGGTGAGATTCGAACTCACGGTCCCGTTTCCAGGACACCACATTTCGAGTGTGGCGCATTCGACCACTCTGCCACTCCTCCAATGCACTAACGTGCATGGACAGAGGGTAGCAGAGTGTTCGACAAGTCGTCCTCCTCGCGCCCGCCGCTCTGCGATATGGGCGCGCGGCCTACGGCCGTCGGATAGAAAGGCAATCAAGTGCCTTTCTATCCACTCTGCCACTCCTCCGTATTTTGCACCCGCCCATCCTACCATCCACTCCAGGATAAGGCGAAGGCACGCCCGTACGGGCGTGCCTCCATGGAGTACCGGGAGCTTACGCGGCCGGCTGCTGCTCGCCTTCCATCGGCTTCTGCTCTTCGCCTTCCGGTGCCGGCATCGGCGGATTCTGCTGTTCGTCCATAGTGATTGGTCGGAATGGGTTGTGGTACGCATACCGCGTACGACCACCCACCCAGTGATTAGCTGGCAAAGGTTTTCGACCTTCCCTTAAAGGTAGCATTTACCGGGCCCGAATCAACCCACAATGCGGGATAGCGCCCGCGTTGGAATTTGGGCACAGAAATGCTATGTTTTCTAGGTTCAGACGGCCCCATCGTCTAACGGCTAGGACAGCGCCCTTTCACGGCGTAAATCGGGGTTCGATTCCCCGTGGGGTCACACGTAGACATAAAACTCCGCCTGAGCGGAGTTTTATGCTTCGGGTGAAGCCGGAGCGATGATTGGCCAGCAGGCCAATCCGCGAGGCGGGGGCTGCGTGCGGGCTTGCTGACGAGCAAGCCCGACATGTGGCTCACAGGATAATGTGTGACGACGAGCGAATATTCGTGACCACGCGCTACGTATTTTGACCGAAAGTCGTAATCGACGGTTCCCCGTGGTGTCATGAATTAGATTACGAAGACAAAGATATAGCCAAGAAATAGTCCGATGACGCCAGTTAATACAGGTTGCCTATAGCATCGCTGGATAACATAAGCCGCAATGAGGCCGCCAAAGAAATAAAAAGGTACAACTGCGATGGTGGTCAGATGCCGTATATCACTTGGGAAATAGTAAAACACGTATGAATGGAAATAATAAATACTTGAAAGGTTGAGCAGGAATTCGAGTACCACAGCGTCAACGGAAAGGATAAGCGCAAATAATACTGACCGGTAGGCGGCGGAGGAGTGGATAAATTTCTTATCCATAAAATAAAGATGGCAGCCGTATATTGCCCAGACACAGAAGGAATATTTCGAGGTATCGCCGCCATGAACGGGGAAAATATCGTATACCCAGAGCGATGTGCCGAATACGGCGCGACAAAAAGCATTGGTCAGTACCTCACAGAGGGGACCAAGAAAGGCGATAACGCCCATATGAAGAAACACTTCCCTTGGGCTTATCTTTTTCCCTATAGATAGCGTGATATAGATCGCGAACATGATCGCCACCCAACAGACGGAAAAGGCTTCCAGTCGTCCAAATTGCATATGCCACTGCGCCGAGGACAAGACGGAGGTCTGTGGCAGGGAAGGAATGACGTGTATGAGAACAAAAAGGAAAACATAGACGCCTATGTAGAATAGCGCGTACCATTTCAAATATCTGAACAAAATCGACATGGATTCAGTGTAATTGCTGCATAAGAATATATGGCTCTAATCCCCAAGCGTAGTCTTACTCCCGCTTTGCGGGTGCCACCGCTAGGGAACGGCCGAATATAAGCCAGGAATTAAGTTCTAGGACCAGCGAGTTCCAATTACGACCAACTTGACTCACTCGAAGTTCAGTGTCTTCCAAGGCAAGACGTACGGTCTGCAGGGTATTTACTATTGGTATACTTAAACTATGGACAATATTGACAATTTGAAGAGCTATCAGCAATTTGGAGAAAATTTGCTTTCGACAAAAAACGAAGCGGTGGCCACTGCCGGAGAACTTATCTCGCGCAACATTGGGCATCTGAGAGACTTCGCTGCTACGCTTCTCACCGTCAACATCACGGTTGTAGGCGCAACTCTGGCGGCGCTTATTCCAAAAAGGCCGAGAAATTTGGGGGCGAAGAAGCTGCAATAGTAGAAAAGTTCTCGCAAAAGGAGTGGAAGGCCGAATGGCTATATGCCTTCAGTGGTATTTTTGTGGCGGGTTTTATCCTCATTGTTGTAGGTCTTTACCCCTTCCAGACTTCAGGACATCAGGGACTTCGTACTACATCTATACAGCATATTTCTTCTTATTTCTGTTCCCGGGTAAAATAAGTCCATGGGACTCAGATTTCGTAAATCCATAAAGCTCGGGCTTGTAAAGGTGAATCTCAGCAAGAGCGGCATCGGTTTGAGCACTGGCATTCGCGGCGCGCGCATCGGCATGAACAGCAGAGGCACTTATTCGAGCGTCGGTATTCCCGGCACCGGTGTGTACTCGATGTCGTACGGGTCCTCAAGCACAAGAAAGACATCAGCTGCGACCTCTAATGCTGGTGTTGCTCCCGCTATTCCGAGCAGGTCTATTCAGACCAAAACGAGCTCCGGCCTTTTTTGGATAGGAGCGGCAGATGTGCTTCTCTTGTTCGTACAGTTCGTCGTTGGAATCATTGCAATAGGACTTACACTGGCGTTCTATTTTCTCTACCTCAAAAAACAGCCGTCCTACCAGGCGAAGATGCAACTGCACGACGCTAAAGCAGCGTACAAATCTGGCTATTATCAAAAGGCGGCCGACGGTTTTGAGGCGGCATATGCGTTCTTTCCGAATGACAAAGCAATTGCGCTGCTTGCCGCATCCTCGTACAGCCAGCTGCAGCAGTACGACAAGGCGGTGAAGTTGATGGAGGAATACCGCGCAGTCCATCCGGAGGATGTTGAAATGCAGAAGGCGCTCGCGCGCTGGTACAACGAGCTGAGTGAAAAGGATAAGGCTCTCTCTATCCTTCAAGCGCTCGACGTCGAGCAGGCCAAGGACTCCGGCACGCTTCTCCTCATGGCCGACATTCTCTCCAACAAAGGTCTCGACACCGCCGCAATCGAGGTATTGAAGCGCGCGCCGCTCGCGAAGCGTACACTCACGTCCGATCTGGTTGAGGTCATCTATGCGCTCGGGCTCCTTTACGAGAAGACCGGCGATACGAAACATGCGCGATCATCGTTCGAGCGCGTCTATGCTTACGATGCAACCTTCAAGGATATAGCGGAGCGGGTTAAATGACTTTACATAGGTTCCATCAGTACTTCACCCAGGTCTAATGGGAGCACGGGTTTCTCGTAAGAAGTGCGTTATTCTAGCGTCATGACAGGCGTGAAGGCGAAAGGATTCGTGGCCATTGAAGCCATAATCATAGCCGCCATTTTGGTGGCGCTAGCGGGCGCGGCCGTAGGCGGCTATACGGCGTATCATTACGCCCGCGTCGTCGCGCCGCTTGGGACGACGACGGAAGCAACCGGGCAGGTGCCTGTCGAAATGGCGGCCACGGGCACGGCCGCGCTCCCGCTCCCAGCGGCGCCGGGAAGCGCCGATGCGGGCGCGGACACCACGCCGCGCGTGGTTACGAACGCCGATTCGGGCAGCACCCTCCACCTCCACCCGAGCGAGAGTTTTATCCTAAAGCTCGGAAGCGGTCTTGAATGGAGCTCCGTCCATGTTTCAGACACGAGCGTGCTCGCGCCGGACCCCACCTTTGCCGCCGTTCCAGATGCGCAGGGAATGTACGGCGCCCGAAGTTCTGGCACCGCGGTCGTTACCGCCGAAGGCCGCCCGCACTGCGACCCGGGCATGATATGCGCGCAGTATATCGTCGAATTCCATCTCGCGGTGGTCGTAGAGTAAGCGGCCCCAAGGGCCGCTTTGCTATACTCCCGCCATGATCCGGCACGACTGGAACCTCTCTCCGAAGGATGCGGTCGCGCTCCAGAAAAAACTCCGGGAGAAGATAATACTCGCTCCTCTCAAGCAACCGCCCCGGTATATCGGCGGTTGCGACGTATCCATGAACCGCTTCGCGAAAAATGGCTTCGCGGGATTCGTCACGCTATCCGCTGCGCGTATGGAAATAGTGGATCATGCGGTGGTGGAAGACGCCATTCCGTTTCCGTACATCCCGGGACTCCTTTCGTTTCGGGAAATTCCGATGCTCGTGAAAGCGTGGGAGAGGCTCGCGACCAAGCCCGACCTCGTCGTCGTAGACGGCGTCGGCATCGCGCACCCGCGCCGCATGGGCATCGCGACGCACCTCGGCCTCGTGCTCGGCATTCCGACTATCGGATGCGCAAAAAGCGTCCTCACCGGGTTCTACACCGAACCGGGCTCTAAGCGCGGTTCGGTGTCCGACCTTGTCGACCCCAAAACCGGGGAAGTCATCGGCGCGGCGCTCCGGACCAAAGACGGCGTGAAGCCGGTATTCATTTCTCCCGGATACCTCATCACGCTCGCCGAATCGGTTGAAATAGTAAAAGCATGCATGGGCCGCTACCGCATTCCGGAGCCCACGCGGCTCGCCCACAACGCCGTTAACGAGTATCGCGTGCGGGCGCTTGAAGAGAGCGAAGCCACGCGTCCCATACGGCGGGAGAAAGGTCGATAGGCGCGCCTTCGTGGGGCGCGGCATGCAGGTCGATCCAGGGAAGCGAGTTCGCTTCGATAAATCCCCATGTCTGTTCGTCGGCAGGCCGGGAGGCATCCGGGATAATGAGGTCGAACCCTACTATCGACAGGCCGGTGAGCCGCGCCGCTTTTTCGATAGGCTCGATAAACGACGGATGGATGGCGCGGCCGTGCTCGCGGTTGCCGCCGCCTTGGCCCGCGCCCGCGCGAAAGGTGAGCGGGATGCTCGCGCCCGCGGGAAGGACGGTGTCGAGCGCGTATCCGCGCCGGTGCAGGTATCCTTCGTGGGACGAAGTAAGGACGATTTCTTCGACGCCGTCCGGCCGCAGGGCATTTTTACGCGCGACGAGTTCCTGAATGGTTGAGACGCCGTCGCCCGTAACGCGCGGATAAAAAGATTCGAGGAATCCGATCATGCGGCCGTCCACGCAGGTGGCGCGGCACAAATTGCCTTCGAGCTGTTCTTCGACGCTCGCGAAGGCGCAAATCTGGCGTACGCCCGCAAGCGCTTCGCGAAGCTCCTCGGGGGTCGAGACATGCGGATAGGTGTGCCGGCCGTTCGAGCCCGAGCGCGGCTTCACGCAGGCGATGCCGACCGCGGCGAGCGCGCGTTCAGCGCCTTTTTGGGTGCGGGCGCTGAAACTGCGGGGTACGGGGAGCCCCGCGCTCCGCATGGCGCGCTTTAAAGACACTTTGTCGTCCATGCGGAGCGCGTCGACGCTAACGGATGGAAAGGGAAGGCTCTTGAAAAAATGCGTTCTGCCTTGCCTGCAGACGCGGAAGGTGTCGGTTGGCTTTCCGAGAAGCAAAAGCTGCTCCATGGGAATGCCGCGCCGGCGCGCTTCAAGCCACAAAAGCCGCGAGCGGCGCGAGGCGGAAGTCTCGATATCGCTTGAAAGCGTGATAAGGCCGAGCGCGCGGCCGAGCGCGTACGCGCTGCGGCCGAGCGCTTCCGCCGCCCAGTCGCCCAGTTTTGAAAGAAATGAATACAGCGGCAGGCGGTGCGTTGGGAGCGCGAAGGTGAGCACGTCGCCCGTACTTCCTATCCAGAGCATGCGGTGGCCGGCGGGCACGGGGCCGCAATCGGGGCAGGAAATGCGGGTGTCGCTCATGTCGTAGCACAGCATACCAGAAAAGCACGAAGCCCCTTGCGGGGCTTCGTGCGCCAACTTAGTGGCCTCCTCCAAGCATTACCATGATAGTGACT
>CAYYYQ010000084.1:0-2826 GCA_964475915.1 uncultured Candidatus Saccharibacteria bacterium | reverse complement strand
CGCGCCGAAGTATCCCGTCGGGCCCGCAGGAATCGAAAAGCCCTGGGCGACAAGGAATGTCTGCAGCTGCGCGACGTCCGCCCCCGCCGCGCCCACCGTGAGGTCGCGCGCCGGAATCGCGGTTGCAGCATGAACGGCGGGCGGCTCGGTGCGCGCTTGAAACGCCGCCACGAGCGCTGCGACCTGCGCCTTCAATTGATCGATCTGCGTCTGGCTTGCAAAAAGAGACCCGCTGAATTTGGTGTGGTGGCCCGCACTGCTTCTGCGGGTCACCGCCGACCCGTTTGCAACAAAGGTGACCGCGATGGCGTGGTCTTCCGTGACGCTCGAGAAGGTGTAGCTCGTAGAAGTGGCGACGGATTCGTCGTCGACGGTAAGCGTGGCTATGGAGTACCCGTCGCTTGGAATAATCGCGAATGTTTCGTCCGCGCCGTCGTCTACCGATACGCTGCCGGACGGGCTGATGTGTCCGCCCGTGCCGGCCGAGGCAACGATGGTATGTACCCCTTCATCATCACTTCCCCCTCCTGAAAATTCGTCTGACTCCGTCGGCTCTTCCCCCGCATAGGAACGAAGGACCGGGAACTCGCTTTCATGCCCCGAGAAATCCCATACCTCCGTACCATTCCACGCGGAAAGCGGCGCGCGCGTGGGTTGGATCCAGTAATTGGTGGCGCTGCCGTTGACGGCGGCGCACGAATCGGAAGACCCAGCGTCTCCGATGCAGTCGGTTTGGCCGGAGCGCGCGGTATCGAAATAGTTATCATAGAGCTGTCCGGAAGGATCATCGACATCGCCAACGATTCCGATAAGGCCGCCCACCGGAGCGCCGCCCGTGGTGACGGAAGCAGCGGAGAAAGAATGGAGGACAATGCCCGAACTTCCTTCGATGGAGCCGACGAGTCCGCCCGAGGGATACGAATCCACACCCGAATCGGCAACGACGCTGCCGCTTGCGTAACTGCGCGAAACCGTACCGCCTATCATAAGCCCCACCACGCCGCCGAACGCGCCGGCTCCCGGGCCTCCCATACCAAATTCCGAATAGTATTCCGTATCGCCGTCCGCATAGCTATTCCTTATTTCCGCGTCGCCGTCTACGTACCCCGCAATGCCTCCCGCCGCAAGCTTTCCATATATCTCTGCGCTCGAGCTCGATCGGGAAATAAGCGCCGATGGCCCGTCATCCACCAAATCGGCCGTGGCGTATCCGACGAGGCCCCCGGCAACAAAGGCGGACCCAACGGTGCCGGTATACGAAGACCCATAGACGGCGCCGCCATACATCCCGCCGATGAGGCCGCCCGTTCCGGCAAAGGGATAATTTGTACCGGAAGGATCGGCGGCAAGGACGGTGGCTGCGGAAGACACGCGGGTGAGCGTGGAGTCGAAAGAAATGGCCACCACGCTCCCCACCACGTCTTCGCCGATGACGATGCTATCCGCCGTGATCGTGAGGTCGTGGATCGATGCTCCATACGTCATGCGGAACAATCCGACGCCTATCTCTTCCGTGTCTTCGATGTCGACCGTGATGCTGTGTCCATCCCCGTCAAAGTCGCCGGTAAAGGCGGCCGACAAGACGACGCCGATCATCATGTCGTTCCCTTCGCTCGCGCACGACAAGTCCGCATCGAGCACGAACGAGTCGTCCAGGTGATTGTTTATCTGCTCAAATTGCGCGCAATCGCTGATGCCGTAAGGCGAATCCGTAGACCCGTCTCCGCTATCGAATGCTTCGGCGTCTTCCTCGCTTCCACCGCCCCCCTCGTCTCCCCCTCCCGAATCTCCGTCCGGGCCCATGCCGTCGCCGACGGTATCCGTCGGCTCATCAAACACGGTGTTCGCAAGCGCATCGAGATAAGGCCAACCGGCGTTGACGCGCGGATAGTCACTCGAATCGCTTTGCCATATCGGGGCATCGAAGTCCCACCCGAGGCTGTAAAACGTTTGGGCAGCGTCTTTCAAGTCCTCGCGATTCGACAATGAGAAAGTCATGCTCGAGTGCGGACCGCTTCCCACGGCGCTGGCGTATTCTCCCGTCCACCACGCTGCATTATCCGCCGTCCCGTCCTGATACCCCGCGAACCCTCCTACTTGGATGTATCCGCTTTGCACGGCGACGGCGCCCGCGGAAAGCGTGCTGCTTGCCAGGGCATCGTTATCTCCGGCAAAACCGCCAACGGAAAAGCGGCTGCCCGAAGTGCCGAGCCCGCTTACGTCGCCGGCGGCATATGCATTGGAAATGGTGCCCGCGTTGCTGCCCACGAAGCCGCCGATTTTACTCACATAGCCGCTTACCGTCGCGCGGGTAAACGAATTTTCAATGCTTGATTCGGCATCGGCGCGCCCAACGAACCCTCCCACTTGCGAGCCGCCGACGACCGAACCATACGCATAGGAACGCGAAACGCTTCCCTCGAGTTCCCCGATGAGCCCGCCCGCGTTGGTGCCCGCATGGTCGCCTGAAATCGTGGTGGATGCATACGACGCATCGATAATGCCCGGCGCGTCGCCCACCAATCCGCCCACCTGATTCACGGCGCTTATCGTACCGATGGCCGCCGTGCCGGAAATCGTTCCCCCGCCCTCGCCCGCGAGCCCGCCCACGGCGCTTTCGCCTGAAATGGTCGCATTCGCCTCGGAGTCCTCAATGCTGCCCGTGGTGGTGCCCACAAGCCCGCCGACGTAATTGTTTCCACTCACCGTGGAATCCTCGACGTCGAGCGAATCGAGGATGCCCGCATCCCCCACTCTCGACGCCACGGCGCCGACGAGGTTGGTGCCGGTAATGGACGCATTCGTGAGGGCAATATTTTCCACCGT
>CAYYYQ010000083.1:0-1700 GCA_964475915.1 uncultured Candidatus Saccharibacteria bacterium | reverse complement strand
GGATCGCTCGCGGCGCTGACGCTGCGCCGTCGGGAGCACCTGCGCCTCTTTTATCTCGTCGCTGCAGCCGGCGCGGGAATCGTCCTTCTCGCGCAGCTTGGGTTCACCATCGCCGGGCAGGTCGCGCCGAATAGCATTTCTGCGACGGCGAACCTCGTCGGCGCGTATACCGACCTCGGCATGTTCGTGGGCCTCGTCGTCGTCACGGCTATCCTGGCGCTCCGGTTCCTCACGCTCCCGCGCTGGTTCCGCGTGGCGCTCTATGTCGGCGGCGCGTTCGGGCTTTTGGTGCTTGCGCTCGTGAACTCAACCCTGGTGTGGCTCCTCGTCGGATTTGCGGCGCTCGGGCTTTTCATCGAGGCCATCATGCGACGCACCATCGCTTCGCACGACGAAGATTTAGAGGGCGTTTCGACGGCGCCATCGGCCGACTTCTCGCGCGAAGACAACACGCACTCCCTCATTACGTCCCTCATCGCGCTCGTGGTCGCCGTATTCTTTCTCGTCGGCGGGTCAACCGTCGGAGCTAGCCTCGCAAGCGCGCTCCATGCGAACGCTCTTGACGTGCGCCCGTCCTGGAACGCCACCTTTGCCATTGGAAGCCACACCTATGCGTCGTCTCCGGTGTTTGGGACGGGACCGAATACCTTTACGGGAGATTGGCTCCTGTATCGCGACCGTTCGGTGAACGACACGATTTTCTGGAGCGTCGACTTCACGTCGGGGGTCGGTTTCGTCCCGACGTCGTTTGTGACTACCGGCGTCGTGGGAGCGCTCGCGTGGGTGCTTTTCTTCGCGCTGCTTCTTTTTGTGGGGATTCGATTCCTCCTCGTTCGCGCGCCGGCTGACCCCTTCCTGCGTTTCGTGGCGCTCTCGTCGTTCGTGAGCACGGTGTACCTCTTCGTGCTTGCCGTATTTGCCGTGCCGGGGCCGTTCTTGCTCGCGCTCGGATTCGTGTCGGCCGGCGTGTTCATTTCCTCGCTCCGGTACGGAACGGATGCGCGCGAATGGGGCGTCGCCTTTGCCCGGAGCCCGCGCATCGGATTCCTCATCGTATTTATGCTCACCATCATCCTGCTTGCTTCGGTACTAGGCGTATATGTCGTAGTCGAGCGGTATCTCGCCGGCGTCGCGTACCAGGCCGGCGTGAACGCGCTCTCCGCGGGCAACCTGGACGCTGCGGAAGCAGACGCCGCGCGCTCCATCCTGTTCACTCCGTCGGCGGATGCGTATCGGCTTTCAAGCCAGGTGGGCATCGCCCGGCTGTCCGCCATTGCAACCGACACGACGCTCCCGCAAGACGAAGCGCGCACCGAATTCCAGTCGACGCTGTCGACGGCGGTGTCAGACGCGCTCACGGCAACGCAGCTCGGGCCCAAAAACTACCAGAACTGGGTTGCGCTCGGGAACGTCTATGCGTCGGTGGTTTCTCTGAATATCGACGGCGCGTATGACAATGCGAAAGCCGCGTATAAGCAGGCGGAAGCCCTCACCCCGACGAATCCGATTTTGCCCTATAGCCTCGCGGGTCTTGAAATTCAGCACCAGGACAATGCGTCCGCCGAAGCAGACTTGAACGCGGCGATCAGCTTGAAGCACGATTACACGCAGGCCATCTTCCTCTTGTCGCAGCTTGAAGTTCAGGAAGGGAAGGCGACGGAAGCTTTGCAGGCGGCCGAAGCGGCGGCGTACTTTGCCCC
>CAYYYQ010000082.1:0-2077 GCA_964475915.1 uncultured Candidatus Saccharibacteria bacterium | reverse complement strand
ACGATGGTCGCGCCCGAGAGGCCTTTAAGTTCGGCGAGGCTTCCGTCGGTGCTCCCGTCGTTCACATAGATGATTTCGCATTCGCGCGCGAGCGGAGCGAGCGCGGCGCGGAGTTCCGCATGGAGGGGCGCAATATTCCCTTCCTCGTTGTGGACGGGAACGACCGCAGAAATGCGCGCGAGAGACGCCATGGATGGATTTGTTCTACCACAAAACATGGCGTTAGTCTAATGGGTGGTACACTTCCCACATGCGTTCCCTTATCGCGCTCGCGCTTATCCTCTGCCCCGCTGCAGCGTTCGCCGAAGCATTGCCGGCCGGATTCGCCCCCGGGCCCGTATGGCTTTCTAAAACCGACCTCACGGCCGGAGACGCCGTAACGGCATACGCCGTGGTATACGACAGCAGCAGCCAGTCGGTCGCGGGCACGCTCGTGCTTAGCATCGACGGCGCGACGCAAAGATCGGAAGACTTCACCCTATCCGCAGGCGAAACAAAAGTGGAATCATTTCCATGGACGGCAGTCTCGGGCGCCCACACCATCGCCATCGCCGCCGCAAATCTGCACGACGCGAGCACGAATGCATCCGTCACGCTCGCCGACGCCGCAGGCGGATCCGTAAAAGTGACGGTGAAAGAAGCGCCGCCTTCCCCCGTCGAGGCGGCCCAACAGGCGGCCAAAAGCGCGATTGCGTCCACGACCCCTGCCCTAAGTGCCGCTTTTGATGCGGCAGAATCGGTGCGCCAAAGCGCCGAGGACTATTTCGCACATAAAGCGTCGAGCACCGCGCCGAGTGCGGGAACGGTGCTCGGTACCTCTACTTCCCGCACGGCGTCGACCGTGCCGCCGTCCATTGCGGCGAGTGTCGGGAGCGCATTCCATATGTTTTGGGCCGCGCTCGCATACATTGCGGCGTCCCCTTGGTGGTTCTACCTCCTATCGTTATTCGCGCTCTACTTGGTATATAAAATTATCCGAGCCCTATTTGCCGAGCGCCGTCGTATGAGAATGAAATGAACTCCAATGTAAGCCTTATTTTACGCGTGGGGATAATCTTGCTGACCCAGCGCCATAGTGTATAATGGGGACATAACCACGAAAGGGACCCTTATGGAGCTCGTCTCCATCGGGGGCCTTTTCATTTTAGGAGGCTGCTTTTAGCAAATTCTTTTGATCGTTTAGGTACGCAATCGGAGCCCCCGTCCGTTTAAGGAGAATTGAGCATTTGTCTGCCCTGCTTGGGGACAGTATTACTTCAAGACAGTCTTTATCTCGTAATGCCTTTACGAGCGGAGCATAATCGCCATCACTTGTAACAATTACCGCTTTACTGAGGTCCCCTTCGTAAAGATCGAAAAAGGCTTTTGCTAAAAGGTCGGAGTCACAATTTCCTTTCAACTTTCCCCGACTATAAATTACGTCCTTAAAAACTAGGGTAAAGCCGCATTCTTGCAGATATTGATAGCGTTCTTTGTATTTTGCAATAAAGCCAATAAAGAGGTACGCCCGCTCAACTTTATACTTATCCCTTAGCCATACACGAAACTTTGCATAGTCCAATTTCCAGAATAAACCATACTTAAGAGCTTTATCGAGATTTGTTGAGTCAATGTAAGCGATATTGACCTTCTCATTCATAGGAGTTTATTTGCCCGTGGTGAGGAATTGTACGGCGCGGTCTTTCTGCGGGTCTTTGCCCGCGGCGACGTCGTCCGGCGTAATGGTGGCCGAAATGTCGGCCGTAAGCCCGCCGTCGCTAATGGAGCGGCCCGAGGGGGTGAGCCATCGCGCGACCGTGACTTTGAGCGCGCCGCCGTCGATGTCGATGAGCTGCTGCACCGAGCCTTTGCCGAACGAGCGCGTGCCCACGAGCGTGGCCACGCCGTTGTCTTGGAGCGCGCCCGAAAGGATTTCCGACGCGGATGCGGAGCCTTGATCTATCAAAATGGCGACTTTCGTTCCGGGCGGAACGTCGTCCGTGCCGGTGCTGCGGTGGACATCGTTGGCCTGCTTGCCCTTGTAATCTTCCGTCACGACCGGGGTGCCCTTCGGCAAGAAGTGGCTCGCGATATCGAC